>CAIUKP010000211.1 GCA_903899675.1 uncultured Bacteroidota bacterium
GGTAGTGGTGATCGATATTTTCAGGATGTGGAAGATGATATTAAAAAGTTTGTACCCGAAGGAATCGAAGGAAGAGTGGCCTATAAAGGTACCTTATCTGAGATTGTATATCAGTATGTAGGTGGGTTGCGGGCAGGAATGGGGTATTGCGGCGCTAAAAATATTCCGGCATTGCAAGAGGCCAAATTTGTAAAAATTACCAATGCAGGAATGAAAGAAAGTCATGCCCACGATATTGATATAACCAAGGAAGCACCCAACTACAGTAAAAAATAATAGTTAGGTTTTTACGTGGTTATCATCTTTAACTTTCTGTTAATCGTTCTGTGTTAACTTAGCTTCAATCATTACGAAATTTCACAACGTGAAAACAATTACCCGTTGGGCGCTTACCCTGTTGGCTGGCTTGCTATTATTTGCAGCCTGGCCCGTTTCTACCCTTACCCTACTTATTTTTATAGGTTGGATACCCTTACTTACACTCACTGCCCTTCCAATAAAAAAAACAACTTTTTTCTGGCATATTTTCATAGCCATGTTAATCTGGAATACCGGAACTACCTGGTGGATATGGAATTCCACCGATGTGGGCACTATTGCAGCCATAACTGCGAATAGCTTATTGATGTGCCTTCCCTGGCTGGGTTACCGGACTTTTTTAAAAAAATATGGCAAACGGATCGGTTATTGTGCCCTGTTATTTTTTTGGATGTCGTTCGAATATATTCACCTTAACTGGCAAATCAGTTGGCCCTGGTTGAGTTTGGGAAATGTGTTTTCACTCCATCCCAACTGGGTGCAATGGTACGAATACACCGGTATTGGCGGTGGCACTTTGCTGATTGTGGTAACCAATATTTTTTTGTATGAATGCATACTGGAAATCAGAAAGCCGGCTGCTGAAAGAAAACTTACTAAACCATTGATCGCACTTACAACAATGGTAACCTTTGTTGTTGGTTATGCTTTTTATTTCCAAAACCGGGCTGTAACAAAAGCTACTCAAACCCTGGAAGTGGTTATAGTTCAACCCAACATCAATCCCTATTCCAAGTTTACAACCGATTCAATGGCTGCCCAAATAGAAAGGTTGGTTGCACTTTCTCGGCAGCAACTAAACAGCAATACCCGATTACTAGTTTGGCCAGAAACCGCCATGAGCGCGGGTGACTGGCAAGAAAATACGCGCAGTAATCCCTTATACCAACCTGTTTTTGAATTGTTGACTCAATTTCCCAAACTTTCTTTGCTAAGCGGTATAGAAATGTTTGTTCCCTATGGTGCTGAAAAAAAAACCAATAGTGCCAGGTCAGATGGCAGAGGGGGCTACTATGATGCCATGAATGCAGCCATGATGGCCAATGCCGTTACTAATCCACAGTATTATTATAAAAGCAAGCTGGTACCCGGCGTTGAAACCCTGCCAGACTTTCTTCTAGTGCTGGCACCATTGTTTGAACAATTTGGCGGCACATCCGGCGGCTATGGCAAATCTGCCACTTCTGCAGTATTACCAACCGCCGATGGAGGAGGACAAATAGCCCCCATTATTTGCTATGAAAGTATCTATGGAGAATATGTAGGGACTTATGTAAAAAAGGGAGCCAACCTATTAGCCATAATCACCAATGATGGTTGGTGGGGCAATACACCCGGCCATAAACAACATCTTAACATGGCCCGTTTGCGAGCCATTGAAACCAGAAAATGGATTGTACGCTCTGCCAATACCGGCATTTCGGCCATCATTAATAACCAGGGTGAAATAGTAGATTCCAGACCTTGGGATACCCAAGCTGCGATAAAATACACAGTTCCCTTACACCCAGGTACCACGATGTATGTTAGCTATGGAGATTTGATTTATAAGGCAATACTACAGTTGGCCATAATTTCATTGATCTGGCATTTATGGAATTGGATGAAACAACGTTGGCAAAAAAAATGATCACTCATCATACCATAGTTTACCAAGGCATACAGCTTCACTATAGAAAACTAGGTGTGGGTGCTGCAACCCTTTTAATCCATGGATTTGGAGAAGATGGCAATGTTTTCAATCAGGCGATAAAGCATCTTCCGGAACAGGGTATGCTGTTGATTCCTGACCTGCCCGGTTCTGGCGAATCTGAAATTTGGCCTGCTGCCGAACCCAGTCTGAATGATATTGCGCTGGCTTTGAATGCCATACTGGAAAAAGAAGGGATTGAAAAATGCAGCGTGATGGGGCATAGCATGGGAGGCTATATCGCATTGGCATTTGCAGAACAATTTCCGGAAAAAATGGTAGCCCTGGGGCTGCTTCATTCCACTGCTTATGCCGATAGTGCGGAAAGAATACAAAAAAGGGCGCAGGCCATTGAATTTATTGAAAGAGAAGGGGCGGCTGCTTTTTTACGTATTTCCCTACCCGGACTATTTGCTCCGGCATTTCGCGAACAAAGGAAAGAGGTGATTGATGCCTTATTTACCTCTATAAAAAAGGTGAGCGGAAGCACCTTAATACAGTATTATCGGGCAATGATACAACGACCCGACAGGAGTAAATTATTGGAGGCTGCACCCTATCCGGTTATGTTTATCATTGGCCAGGAAGATGAAATAATAAAAGCATCCGATACCCTTCAACTAGCGGATATCACAACAAATGCTTATATTCATGTACTTAATAACGTAGGGCACATGAGCATGCTGGAAGCACCGGAATCCTTCTCCAACCTGCTACTGTATTTTATGGAACTTTAATAACTGATTATGAAAAAGGGCATAGTAAGTATCTTACTGCTCCTTTGTACAACAGGAATTTTCGCTAGGCATATTGCCGGAGGAGAGTTGTTTTATACCTATATCGGGGCCGGTAGCCCCACACCATCGGGTAAACCCACCGCCAACTACAGAGTTACTTTACGGCTTTTCAGAGATTGTTCCTCCAGCGGACCCCAATTAGAAAGTGAACAAGTAACAGTAGGAATTTATGCCAATAGCGTATTGGTTAAACCCTTGCCACTCACTTTACAGCCTCCTGTAAATCGCATTAGCTTAAATACCGCCAACTTTCCCTGCCTTTCGGGACAGGTAAACGTTTGTTATGAAGTGGGGGTTTATGTATCAGATGTTAATCTGGAAGTAAATGCAGAAGGATATACCTTGGCACGACTGGGCTGTTGCCGGGTAGATCGAATCAGTAATCTAGCAGTTGCCTCTAATGTAGGATCCAATTATGTTACCCGAATACCCGGCACAGCCGCCCTTCCAGTGGGAACGAATAGTAGTCCACAATTTTTAGTAAAAGATACCGCCCTAGTGTGTGCAAACAAACCCTTCACACTCGATTTTGGCGCCAAAGATGAAGATCAAGACGAACTAACCTATTCTTTCTGTGATGCTTTCACTTCCGGAAGCAACAGCAATAATAGCCAGCCGCCGGCAAATTTGATACCCTCAACGCTTCCTTATTTATCACCCTATAGTGGAACGAGTCCTTTAGGAGCCAGGGTAACCATCAATGGGGCAAGCGGCATCATCAGTGGCATTGCTCCCCCCGAAGGATCCTATGTGGTAAATGTTTGCATTTATGAGTCGCGCAATGGAAAAATCATTTCAGAACATCGCAAAGATTTCATTTTAAAAGTGCAAAACTGCGAGCTAATTGAAGCCGATCTGCCAGATAAAATCATTCAATGCAAAGACTTTTTAGTGCATTTCGAAAATGGATCCTATGCATCTGGTATAACCTCGTACCAATGGGAAATGGGTGATAAAGCACAAACAAAATTCAATACGCCTACCGTTGATTTTACCTATGCCGACACCGGCAGGTATATTGCCCGATTGAATATCACCGGACCCAAAGGTTGCCAGGGAGTAGACAGTACCCTGGTGTTGGTTTATCCCGGATTCGTTCCCGGATTTTCTGTGCGCGGAAATTGTTACAACAACCCCGTATTCTTTACCGACAAAACCACTTCCAGATATGGGTTAGTCAACTTTTGGAAATGGAACTTTGGTGATGATACAACCGAAGCAGATACAGCAATCATTAAAAATCCCAACTACACGTATGCGGCCCCTTCCAACAAATCTATCCGCCTGGTAACCGGAGACAGCAAGGGTTGTATCGATTCACTAGAACAAATTTTTACCTTAGCCGATAAACCCATTTTACAACTGCCCTTTAAAGACACCCTCATTTGCAGTATCGATACTTTACGCCTGAGTATTTTAAATTCCGGCACATTTCAATGGACGCCCACCACCCGAATGCTGAATCCCAATTCGGATAGTCCGCTGGTATTCCCCCTAAAAACAACCCAATACCGGGTTACCTTAACAGATAATGGTTGCACAAATACAGACAGTCTGCTCGTACAGGTGCTTGATTTTATTAAAGTGTTTGCGGGCAAAGACACGCTCATTTGTGCCGGAGATCCGGTTCAGTTAAGCCTTCAAACCGAAGCCTTGAATTTTTTATGGAAAACCAGTAGCGGGGAAATAATAGCGCCAGTAAAAAATCCAATCGTACAACCCCAAAAAACAACCCTGTATTATGTTACAGCCAATTTGGGTAAATGTGAAGATAAGGATACCGTTCAGGTAAAAACAATTCCTTACCCAATATCAAATGCAGGCAGGGATACCATCGTTTGTTTTGGAGAAAAGATACAGCTAAAGGGCAAAGTTACCGGAAGTAAGTATCTATGGTCGCCTTCGGGCACTTTAAGTAATCCGTCCATACTGCAACCCATTGCGGTAACCTATACTTCTACCTACTATGTATTAAGTGTTTCGGATACCTTAGGTTGTAAAAAAACGGTAAGAGATACTGTGCTGGTAACGGTAGCTCTTCCTGTAAAAGCTTTCGCTGGAAACGATACGGCCATTTTGGTAAATCAACCCCTGCAACTTTCTGCCACCGGAGGAACCTTGTACAGTTGGAGTCCGGAATTTGGATTAAGCAATCCAGCCATTGCCAATCCGATTGCACTAATTCAAGACCCGATAGATTCTATCCGCTACCTCGTTAAAGTGAGTGTTCCCGGTGGGTGCAGTGCCTCGGATGATATCTTAGTAAAAATATTTAATACAGGCCCCGATATTTTCATTCCTTCAGCATTTACCCCCAATCAGGATGGACTGAATGATATCCTCAAACCCTTTCCAGTGGGTATTCAACAGTTTTTATATTTCACCGTGTATAACAGGTGGGGACAGGTTATGTATACAAGTAGGGAAAAAAACAAAGGATGGGATGGAAAATTTGGCGGATTACCGCAGCCTTCCGGAACCTATGTATTTTCAGCAGAAGGCATCGACTATCAAGGCAAACGAATTCTTAAAAAGGGAACCACCGTATTAATCCGTTAAAATCTTGCATAAATAAAAAGATTTGGGCAGCGCCTGCAGGATAGTAATTATCTTCACAAATAGATTAAATTGAGCTGCGGCTATCTTATTCAATAACATGAGAAATTGGTTCATTTTATTTGTATGCTTGTGTATGGCATCTTCCGCAATGGCTAACCACCTGAAAGGAGGATGGATACAATACAAATATATCGGGCCAGGCGCTGCCGCTAATACTTCTCGCTACGAGATAACGGTTCGGCAATATTTAGATTGCGGTTCAAATGCCGGACAGCGGGATGATTCCATTTATGTGGGCGTATTTAATTCCAAAACAGGTGCTCTGTTTATCAAGTCAACCATTATCAGATCCGGCACAGACAATCCAAATAAAACTACTTTCAGTCCCTGTATTGCTTCTCCGCCCAAAGTTTGTTATTTGATAGACTATTACACCAAACAAATAGATTTACCCAATAATCCGGATGGATATACGCTAACGGTTCAACGCTGCTGTCGCATCGCAGGCATTGTGAATGTGGCGGGCAATTCCTCTACAATAGGAGTAAGTTATACCAATACTATTCCTGGTGTAATAAATGGAATTGATTATTCCAACAATAATTCCCCCGTGTTTGCGCAAAAAGATACGGCAATTATCTGTTTTAATTCCCCTTTTACCTTCGACTTTAGCGCAACCGATGCTGATGGGGATCAAATTACCTACAGCTTTTGTAACGGCTTAATTGGGGGAAGTGCAGGTGCACCCGCTCCGAATCCACCTACTGGACCACCCTATATTGCAGTACCCTATGCGACTTCATTTCCGGGTACTTCCCCAATGGGCTCCAACGTAACCATTGACCCAGTTACTGGAATCATATCCGGTATTGCTCCGGGGATTACCGGCCAATATGTTATTGCGGTTTGTGCCAGTGAATACAGAAATGGGGTTTTGATAGGGGTTACCAAAAAGGAAATTCATGTTACCGTTGCCAATTGCAGCATTTCCGCGGCTGAGTTAAAACCTTCTTATATAACCTGTAACGGTACAACCCTCAGTTTTCAAAACTTGTCGAGCAACAGCACCATCACTTCTTATTTCTGGGATTTTGGGGTTCCGGTAATAACTACCGATACCTCCACTTCCCCTACCCCAACCTACGACTTTTTAAACAGCGGTAAAGATAGCGGAACCTATACCGTAAAGCTGGTGGTGGCATCCTCTTCCGGATGTAAAGACTCAGCCACTACCCTCGTAAAAGTGTATCCATTACTGAAAACAAGCTTCAATATTGCCGGAACCTGCATTATTAACCCCTTCACCTTTAAAGATGTTTCAACCAGTAAGTATGGAACCATCGTATCCCGCAAGTGGGATTTTGGCGATGTGAATTCAACGGCAGATACTGCTTCGGCCGTAGATACTGCTTGGACCTACAGTTCCCCGGGCACCGTTCAAATAAAACTAAAAATTTCCAACTCCTTTGGCTGCTCCGACTCGCTAACCAAAACGCTTACTATTTTAGACAAACCCTTACTGAACCTGCCCTTTAAAGACACCCTGATTTGCAGTATCGATACCCTGCCATTAATTGCAAGTATTGCGGGGGGTGTAATCAGCTGGTCGCCTACTGTAGGTCCGAATCAAAATAGAATTTTATTTTCCAATACTGCCAATCCATTGGTATACCCCAGAGATACTACCCGCTATGTTGTTACTGTAAACGACAAAGGTTGCATTAACCGAGATACAGTAGTAGTGAATGTTTTACAATTTATAAGTGTAGATGCAGGAAAAGACACTGCCATTTGTAAAACCGACCCTTTGCGTTTAACGCCCATAAGTGAGGCATTAAGTTACTTATGGACTTCTTCTTCTGGTGAAGTGGTAGATCCCATCAAGAACCCAATTGTACAGCCTTTGGTTAATACATCCTATTATGTGTTGGCTAATTTGGGTAAATGTCAGGCCAAAGACAGTATCCGGGTGAAAGTAGTTCCCTATCCGTATGCGTATGTTGGGGAGGATACCACCATTTGTTTTGGCAGTCGGGTTAAACTAAGCGCCATCGCCTCGGGAAGTTATTTTTCGTGGTCCCCTTCGGTAAGTCTTATTAATGAAAGAACCCTTTCCCCCCTTGCCGGACCTTCCGATACAACGATGTACATTCTCACCATATCGGATACAACCGGATGCCCAAAACCGGTGAATGATACCATCATCCTAAATGTACTTCCCCCCATTAATGCCTATGCAGGCAGAGATACTACCATTGTTCCAGGCCTTGCGTATCAATTACAGGCAAGTGGAGGAACGCGCTATTTTTGGTCTCCTCCAACTGGTTTAAGTGCAGTAAACATTGCTAACCCTATAGTTACTTTAGGGAGAGGCATTGATTCGATGATTTATCGGGTATCGGTATTTAATGGGCCCTGTGTTAAAAACGATTATGTTACCATTCGGGTATCTCAAGTAGGCCCGGATATATTAGTGCCCTCGGGTTTTACGCCCAATGGAGATGGCAAGAATGATCTGGCCCGACCGGCAACCCCCGGCATTGCTCAACTAAAGTACTTCACCATTTTCAATCGATTAGGAGAACCCGTATATACCACATCTACTATTGGTGATGGCTGGAATGGGATGTTCAAAGGAAAGGCACAACCAGCCGGAACCTATGTGTTTCAAGCTGAAGGGGTAGATTATGAAGGAAATATTATTTTCCGAAAAGGTACCATTGTGCTGATCCGATAAGTATTACATGCCGGCCGATAGCCAAACAGAAACCTTACTTTTGTGGGAACCAATTCGTTTTATGGAAAAAATTATTGTAATCACCGGTGCCAGTTCCGGATTTGGAAAATCTACCGCCGAAATATTTGCTGCTGCCGGATGGAATTGCATCATTACCGCCAGAAGAGCTGCATTAATTGAAGAACTGGCCGCTGAATTAATGAGCCGTTTTCCGGTAAAAGTATTACCCCTTGCATTTGATGTGCAAGATAAACAAGCCGTATTTGCTCAGTTAAGTCAATTACCCAACGAATGGAAAGCCATAGATATATTGGTAAACAATGCCGGACTTGCTTTAGGAAGAGAACCCTTTGATGTGGCCGATATGGACGATTGGGATACGATGATTGATACCAATGTAAAAGGACTACTTTACGTTACCCGCGCCATTTTACCTTACATGCAATCGCGCCAGCGTGGGCATATTATCAATATCGGATCAACCGCCGGTGTGGAAGTGTATAAAGATGGCAATGCCTATTGCGCAAGTAAGCATGCCGTTGCCGCCATTAGTAAAGCCATGCGGATAGATTTGTTGCCGAGCAAAATAAAAGTAACCGTGGTACATCCCGGAGCAGCGGAAACCGAATTCTCTAAAGTTCGCTTTAAAGGAAATGAACAAAAAGCAGCAGCTGTTTACGATGGATACCAGGCACTGCAGGCAAAAGATGTTGCAGATATTATTTACTACGCAGCTACCCTGCCCGAACATGTTTGCATCAACGAACTGGTAGTAACCTGTTTGGCACAGGCCAATTCATTTTATTTGCACAAATAATTCAATTATTTAGCCGGAAAACTGGCAGATAGCTGCAGCAGTGTTTGCTCAAAGGTTTGCAGTAACTCAAGCACAATATCTGCAGCAGGCTGTATAGAATTTATCTGGGCACTTACCTGTCCGATTTCTAATTCCCCCTCTTCCAAATTTCCTTCAAACATTCCTGATTTTGCGCGGGCTCTGCCCAATAATTGCTGGAGTTCTTCTTTACTGGCCCCCTTGTTTTCCGCTTCCAGAACCTGTTGAAAAAAAGGATTCTTCAATAGCCGAACCGGGGCGAGTTTTTTGAGCATCAGTTGCGTGCCTCCCTCGGGTGCTTCTAACACGGCTTGCTTAAATGCAGGGTGCGAACTGGCTTCGGGGGTGCATACAAATCGGGTACCAACCTGAACACCCTCAGCCCCCAAGGCAAAAGCCGCCAACATCTGCTTTCCGCTTGCAATGCCGCCTGCAGCAATAACGGGTATGGTAACCGACTCGCGAACGATGGGCGTAAGCACCAGTGAAGTAGTTTCTTCCCTACCATTGTGGCCTCCTGCTTCAAAACCTTCCGCAACCACCGCATCACAACCGGCTATTGCTGCTTTGCGGGCAAAATGGCTGCTGCTAACTACATGCACTACTTTAATTCCATGAGCTTGTAAGGTTGGGGTATACAAAGCCGGATTGCCAGCACTGGTAAATACAATCGGTACTTTTTCGCGGATAATGATATCGAGTAGAGCAGGAACATCCGGATACATCAGTGGGATATTTACTCCGAATGGTTGAGACGTGGCTGCCCGGCATTTTCGGATATGTTCTTCTAAAACAGAAGGGTACATACTACCTGCACCAATCAATCCCAACCCACCTGCATTGCTTACTGCCGAAGCCAACTGCCAACCACTGGCCCAAACCATTCCGCCCTGAATAATAGGATACTGAATATTGAATAAACGAACTACCCGATTATCAGTAAATGTTAGCATATACCTGAAGGATAAATGTGATTAGCCAAAATCAATTTCGGTATTATCACCGATATTCAAACTTCGGCTCAGGCCCTTTACCGAAGCATCACTCCCAATCAACGAATTGTCGAGCACAACTTCAAATAAATGGGTATAAGAGCCAATAATACTATCGCGCACAATAGAATGCTGCATATGGGTATTTGCCCCGATAGCTACATGCGGGCCAATAATAGAATGAGAAATTTCACATCCCGGCGCTATACTAACCGGAGGAATGATAATGGTATGCGGATAGTTGTGTTCTTCACTGGTATTGCCGCCAAATTTTTTTAGCAGGGTTGCATTGCTCTCGAGCAAACTCTCTTTTTTGCCACAATCGAACCAGTTTTTCACTTTAAAAGCCTGAAATTTAGCACCCCGCTGAATCATGCAATCTATCGCATCGGTTAGATGATACACACCCGCTTCGGCTGTATTATTTGTAAAAAGATGTTGGAGACATTCAAATAGAATATCAGTCTCCTTAATCTTATATAAACCCACCAAGGCTAAATTGCTTTTAGGTATGGAGGGCTTTTCAACCAACTGCTCTATAAAACCCGCTTCGTTAATAGTTGCTACCCCAAAATGCCGGGGATCATCTACCTTTTTAATGCCCAACATGCTATAAGGACTGTTGATCACCTCCTGAATATCATATTCGCAAATAGTATCTCCCAGCACTACAAACACTTCATCGCCGGCAACAATATTGCGAGTTAATTCAATGGCATGACCAGTTCCCTGACGCTCGTTTTGATACACAAAATGTGCTGTTAAATCGGGATAGGTTTGCGATACATAATCCTTAATCTTGTCTCCCAGATAGCCCACAATAAAAATAAACTCAGTAATACCTGCTTCTTGTAACTGATCTACAATAAAACTAAGGATGGTTTTACCGGCTATCGGTATAAGTGCCTTGGGCTGTGTGTATGTATGGGGACGAAGTTTGGTTCCTGCACCGGCTACGGGGATGATTGCTTTCATATCGGAACGATCGTTTAAATAGGGAGGTAAAATGCCCCCTTATTTGGGTGTGCGTAAAAACAAATTCAGGTGGGCGAAAATAGGGAAAACCGAGCAGGTATCCATTTTTATTGAATGAAATATACATTTCCCCCATTTATGTACTGGTTTTCCACGATTTAGAAAATAAAGGAAGGGAATACGCAGAAGGCACTGCCGCTGCCTATCTTTGCAAAAAATAAACCATGGCCAGAGATACGGTAGTGTTTGACCTAATTCGGAAAGAGCTGGAAAGACAAAGACACGGCATTGAACTAATCGCATCTGAAAATTTTACCAGTCTGCAAGTGATGCAGGCTATGGGCAGTGTAATTACGAATAAATATGCCGAGGGATACCCCGGTAAAAGATATTATGCAGGCTGCGAAATTGTAGATCAAACAGAACAACTGGCCATTGATCGGCTGAAACAAGTATTCAACATCGAATACGCAAACGTGCAACCCCATAGCGGTGCCCAGGCAAATGCTGCCGTTGCTTTAGCAGTGCTGAAAGCCGGCGACCCTACGCTAGGGCTAGACCTTAGCATGGGAGGTCACCTAACACACGGAGCCGCGGTAAACTACAGCGGTAAATTATATCAACCCCATTTTTATGGTGTTACCCGCGAAGAGGGATTAATTGATTATGAAATGATGGCCGAGCAGGCAAAAAAACACCGACCCAAATTAATCTTTTGCGGTGCCAGTGCTTATAGTCGTGATTGGGACTATGCCCGGGTTCGCCAAATTGCTGATGAAGTAGGAGCTCTGGTTATGGCCGATATTGCACATCCTGCCGGATTGATTGCCAAAAAACTTTTAAAAGACCCATTCGATCATTGTCATATAGTTACCTCAACCACCCATAAAACATTGCGTGGCCCCCGCGGAGGAATTATCATGATGCGAAAAGATTTTGAAAATCCATTCGGATTAACAGATGTGAAAGGCAATATTCGCATGATGAGTAATTTGCTGGATATGGCGGTATTTCCTGGCACACAGGGCGGCCCTCTGGAACATGTGATTGCCGCTAAAGCAGTGGCCTTTGGTGAAATATTAAGTGATGAATTTACCCAATACGCCAGCCAAGTTGTAAAAAATGCACAAGCCATGGCAGGTGCGTTAACTAATTTAGGGTATCAGATTATCAGTGGCGGAACCGACAATCACCTGGTGCTGATTGACTTAAGAAACAAAAATATCAGCGGCAAAAAAGCAGAACAGGCGCTGGTACTGGCAGATATAACTGCAAATAAAAACATGGTTCCCTTCGACGATAAAAGTGCCTTTGTAACTTCCGGCATCCGACTGGGCGTTCCGGCAGTAACTACCCGGGGCATGAAAGAAAACGATATGCAATTTGTTGTAAATTGTATCGATAAAATATTAATGAATGCTGAGGATACCAATGTAATCAATGCGGTGAAGAAGGAAGTGAATGCATTTATGACTCAATTCGTTTTGTATCCCGAATTGGATGCATAATTAAAACAATATAAAATACGCTCATCCAAAAAATAAAATTGAATGATACAAAGAATGCAATCTATCTGGTTATTACTGGCATCCCTTTTTTCGTTTGTGAGTTTACAAACCTCCTTCTATAGTGGAAACAAAGCGATTACCAATTTAACCACCAATTTGCCCGAACAACCTTATACGAAACTGACCGGCATGAGTGGTATTTTCATGCTCATCGTTACCATTGGTATTGCCTTGCTGGCGCTGATAACCATTTTCTTGTATAAAACCAGAAAACTACAATTGCGCCTCGCATTAGCGGGTTTACTCGCATCGGTTGTATTAATTGTAATGTACTACCTGAATAGTAAAAAATTCATTCCCGGTCAGGGCAGTCTAGACCTTACGGCACTGATTGTTATGGGAATTCCCTTTTTCTTTTTTCTAGCTATCCGTGGAATATACAATGATGAATCCCTGGTGAAAAGCGCCGATAAACTGCGCTAAGATTATAGATATTTTCCGGTATAGCTTCTCTTTTCTTTGGCCATTCCGGCAGGCAAGCCGGCATATACCAATTCTCCACCGCCATCCCCTGCTTCGGGCCCTAAATCGATTACCCAGTCGGCACATCGAATTACATCCATATTGTGTTCAATTACCAATACCGAATGCCCTTGCTGAATCAATGCCCGAAATGATTGCAGTAATTTATGAATATCATGAAAATGCAAGCCAGTTGTTGGCTCATCAAATACAAAAAGAATATGACCGGCCCCCTTTCCCTTGCCCAAAAAACTGGCGAGCTTCACGCGCTGAGCTTCTCCGCCACTGAGGGTGTCGCTGCTTTGTCCTAATTTAACATATCCCAAGCCCACATCCTGCAGGGGTTGAATAGCATTTTTGATTGATTTTTCTTGTGCAAAAAATTCCAATGCTTCATCTACACTCATTTCCAGCACATCGAAAATACTTTTTTGCAGGAAGGTAACTTCCAACACTTCCTCTTTAAAACGTTTGCCTTTGCAAGATTCGCAAGTTAGGTGCACATCGGCCAGAAATTGCATTTCTACCAACTGCTCCCCTTCGCCTTTACAGGTATCACATCGGCCTCCCTCTACATTAAAGGAAAAATGTTTGGGCAAAAATCCCCTAGTTTTCGAGAGAGGCTGATCTGCAAATAAATCTCGTACATGATCCCATGCTTTAATATAAGTGATGGGATTACTACGGGATGATTTGCCAATCGGATTTTGATCGATCATTTCTACCTGATTGATTAAATCCACATCACCGGTAATTTCCTTATGCAAGCCGGGGCGTTCGGTTGGCTCACCTTTTAGTTTCCGCAAGGCAGGTACCAAAATTTGCTTCACCAAGGTGGTTTTTCCACTTCCACTCACACCACTCACTGCACATAAAATATTGAGGGGAAAAGTAACCGTTATGTTTTTCAGGTTGTTTTGTCTAGCCTGCTTTACGATAATGCTGTTGCTCCATTTACGAATAACCGCTGGTAAGGGGATGGTTCGCTTTCCAGAAAGGTACTCACCGGTTAAGCTTGCTGGATTGGCGATTAAATTATCATAATTGCCTGCAGCCACTACTTTTCCACCCAAATGCGAGGCAAGCGGACCCATATCAATAATATAATCAGCCTCCCGCATCATCATCTCATCATGTTCCACCACCACAACCGTGTTGCCCAGATTTCGAAGAGACTTAAGCACCTCTATCAACCGACCAGTATCCCTAGCATGCAATCCTATGGAGGGTTCATCTAAAATATACAACGAGTTGGTAAGGTTACTACCCAAACTCCGGGTAAGTTGTATTCGTTGGCTTTCCCCCCCACTGAGCGAGTTGGCCAGTCGGTTTAAGGTAAGGTAGCCCAATCCAACATCCAACAAAGTATTCAGCCGCTGATCCAGTTCCTGCATGATCCGAAAAGCAATTTCTTTATCGCCGGGCGCCCAGGTAAGATTTTTAATCCATTGAAAAAGATCCTTCACCGGCCACTCACAAATTTCCCCAATATGCTTTCCGCCTATTTGAACATACAACGCCTCCATTCTTAGCCGATACCCCGAACAGGCAGTACAGGTAGTTCGCCCCCGATACCTGCTTAATAAAACCCGATACTGAACTTTATATAAATTTTGTTCTACCTCTTTAAAAAAATCGTTGATACCATACACTTTCCCCGCCCCCTTCCACAATAGTTCAATTTGTGCTGCGGTACAGTCCATCAATGGTTTGTGAATCGGAAATCCGGTAACCGCTGCTCCTCGTATAAACTGATCTTTCCACCAACTTAATTTTTCTCCCTTCCAGGGGGCCACAGCACCTTCATAAATACTGAGCCGTTTATCGGGAATTACCAAGTCTTCATCAATACCCAATACCTGACTAAATCCTTCACAAACGGGACAAGCACCAAAGGGATTATTAAATGAAAAAAGATTGGGAACGGGTTCTTCGAATTGGATACCATCGGCTTCCATTTTGTTGCTGAATAGCAATAGGTTCGTTTCATTCATTTCGAGCCAAACCTTTCCTTCGCCCTCATAAAAAGCGGTACCGATCGAATCATTCATCCGGTGCATATCTTCATCGTCCCAAGCCCGGGTTACAAAGCGATCTACCATTACAAATACTTGCTGATTTTTTTGTACCAACTTTTTTTGAAGGGCTGGGTCGGATAATTCCATTAATTCTTCAATGCGCTCTAAAGAAGTAGTTTTAGCAGAGCGCAGATACAAGCGGGAAAATCCTTTCTGCATCAAGATATTCAATTCCTCCCGGGTTTCGCGATTAGCATGTTGGCGAAATCCAATCAGCAGGTAGGCCTTAGATCCCGCAGCGGCTGATGAGAGAGCCGAAATTACATCTCCGATATCATTTTTCTTTACTTCAATACCACTGATGGGCGATATGGTTTTTCCTACACGGGCATATAGTAATCGGAGGAAATCGTAAATCTCCGTCATGCTGCCTACCGTGCTTCTAGGCGTGCGGGTAATTACTTTTTGCTCTATGGCAATGGCCGGACATAATCCTTTGATATCATCCACATCAGGTTTTTCCATGCGTGCCATAAACTGACGGGCATAGGCACTTAAGCTTTCTGCATAGCGGCGCTGACCTTCGGCAAACAGGGTATCGATGGTTAAAGACGATTTACCGCTACCCGAAACCCCAGTTACCACAACAAGCTGCTGCCTGGGAATACCCACCGAAACATTTTTTAAATTATGTACCCGGGCACCCTTGATTTCAATAAATCCATGGGGAGCATTGTGCGATGGGGTAGTGGTAGGAGCTGATTTTTTAGCCATAATCAATACAAAGTAAACACATAATCAGCGCTTATGTTGATATATGGGATAAGATTCCCAATAAATAGGGAGTAGAAAAAAAATGGGATGTGAATAACCTTTCTTACCGAAAATCATCTTTCCACAAACCATTTATCGTATCAAAAGATGTATAATTTGTTGCTGAAATAGAAAGAGTTAGCACTGGTTAATTCATTTTAGAATCCAATAGCTTTTTAAAAGTACCACACACAGCGATTATGAAAACAATGGATCATGTATCCGATAACGAACTGATAAGAGCCTTCCAGGAAGGAGATGCGCATGCTGTGGAGGTACTGATTAACCGGTATAAGGATAAGGTATTTTCGTCGCTGTTATTTTATGTGAAGGACAATTACTTGGCGGAGGATTTATTTCAGGATGTATTTATCAAAATCATTGACACCCTCCAAAATAAGCGGTACACAGAAGAAGGCAAATTTTTACCCTGGGCGCTTAGGATTGCCCGAAATCTTTGTTTGGATTATTTCCGCAAGGTAAAACGGACTCCCACCATTAAAACCAGCGACCACAACGATATTTTTGAAGTACTCCACTTATCGGAAGATGCGCCGGATACCAAAATGATGCAGGGCCAGTCGCATGAGCGGGTAAGAAGGATGCTCGATTTACTGCCAGAGGAGCAAAGAGAAATCATTGTTTTGCGCCATTATGCCAACCTTAGTTTTAAGGAAATTGCTCAAATTACCGACTGCAGCATCAATACCGCTTTGGGGAGAATGCGCTACGGTTTAATCAACCTGAGAAAATTAATGGTTGAAAAGCAAATTGCCCTCTAAAAAATGCTTATTTATTTCTCTTTACAAATTCATTGCGAACCTCCTCTAGGTGCGCTATAAATTTATCCACGTCGGAATCATACCCATAACGAACGGTACTCAAGGGTTCTCCCTTGGTATCTAAAAACATATAGAGGGGTTGAGAATTAATACCAAACTTTTTCTTTTCATAGGCCAGATTTCTATCGCCCACGGTAACAATCAGTTCTCCATCTTCTCCTTTTATCTGTTCGGAAATTGGCAACTCAGTGGTTTCATCAACGTATAAACTAATCAACACAAAATCGTTTTTCAAGCGCCGCAATACTTCGGGCTGCTTCCACACCTGTTCTTCCATTTTTCGGCAATTGGCGCAAGTGTGTCCGGTAAAATCTAGCATCACAGGTTTGTTAAGTACGCGGGCTGCTGCCAGTCCCTCTTCCAAATCAAAATAAGCAGTTAGTCCAAATGGTACTTCTAATTTATCTACATACTTACTAGGGGGCTTGGCATTAGAGGCTGGACCAGCAGAAGGCGCATATTCATATTGCAGGTTGTTCAAATTAAAATCCTGTGTAGAAGCCGGCGGTATAAATCCACTCAGCATATTTAAAGGCGCCCCCCATAATCCGGGAATCATATACAGGGTAAATGCCAGTGAAAACAAACTCAAGAAAAAGCGGGGTACCGACAAATGCGGTAAAGGACTATCATGCGAAAAACGAATTTTGCCCAATAGGTATAAACTGAGCAATCCAAAAATCACTATCCAGATTACCAGAAAAACATCTCTGTCTAATAATCCCCAATGATAAGCAAGATCTACATTCGATAAAAACTTCATCGCCAAGGCCAGCTCAATAAAGCCAAAACAAACTTTTACCGAGTTCAGCCATACGCCACTTTTGGGAAGTGCAGGCAATAAGGTTGGAAAAAATGCTAGGAGAGAAAAAGGCAGGGCCAGTCCCAGTCCACACCCAAACATACCGATAACAGGAGCCAAACCAAAGCCCTGCGAACTGGTTTGTCCTAACAAAGTTCCTACCAGAGGTCCGGTACAAGAGAAAGAAACAATTACAAGGGTAAGGGCCATAAAAAAAATACCCAATAATCCGCCTTTCCCAGCTTTCTGATCGGCTTTATTTGCCCAGCTATTGGGAAGGCTGATTTCGAAAGCTCCAAAAAAGGAAATGGCAAACACCAAAAAAATTACAAAAAATAACAGGTTGGCAGCTGAGCTGGTTGATATCCGGTAAAGGATGGAGTCACCAAAAATCAGGGTAAGCAATAAAGTAGGAATGGTATAAATGAGGATGATAGAAATGGAATACCAAAGGGCATTGCGCAGCCCCTGTGACTGGGTTGAACTTTTTTTAAGAAAGAAACTTACGGTTACCGGAATCAGTGGAAATACACAGGGTGTAATTACAGCCAGTAAGCCGGTAAAGAAGCATATCAAAAAAATATTCCACCAACTACCGGTACTTCCCTCCACCGAATTTTCGGTAGCATTATTGGCAATGGGTACCCGAAAAGTATAGGCGTTACTAGGAAACTCATCTCCCTTTTTTCCCAGCCAGTTGATGGTTCCGGAAATCGATTCTTTTAATGAGGGGGGAATGCTTACCGATAATTCCCAAGAAACACTATCGGCATACACAATATAGTGAGCTGTATCTCCAGGGAATGTGATAACGGAAGAAGGGGTGCCTGCCGTAAGGCGAATATTTGCGGTACTAAAAGAAGGGAGGGTGCTATCCAGTTGAAGGGTTCCACCCATTGGATTTTGCGTTCCATTGGCCGGATAAAGCGAAAACAGACTCATGCCCTTTTCAGGTATAGCCTGTATAGATAAGAGGATTGTTGAATCGTTTTTTCGAGTAGCCGATGCTTTCCAGGCAACGGAAGGTGAAGCAACTTGTTGCGCCTGCACACCTGCCATTCCCCATCCGGCCAGTACAATCAGTAACCCGAATATTTTTTGCATACTTATGGAAGCTTAATGTCGAAACTTTGTTTAGTAGGGGGCAAACACTTATTGTCGTTACAAACCATAAACTCAATGGTTCCGGCCACATTGGTTTTCACGTTTCCCTTTACCGTAATACGTTTAACAAACTGAACTTCATTGCTGAAATACACAACCGGTACAGGCGGATTACCAAAATTGGCATCCAGGGTTTTTTCGGCAGTACCCAGTTCTGTGGCTTTTCCCGCAGGAACCTGTAATAAAGGATTTGCCTTTATTACCACGGTTGTTGGAATGGGGCCACCCTTTCCCGTAAATTGGGAATACATATGCCAGGGCTTATCAATTGTTGCCGACAAAACCACGTCGTAGGTATTGGCATTAATTTTTTTGGCAGAGAAAGTCCAATGTACTGGATTCTCAATCTGAGCAGTTACTACCAAGGAAATTAAACAAAAAGCCAGAGAGCTGAGTATTTTTTGCATGGTGCTATTTTTTTAAGAAACCAATTCGTGTAACAACCCTAATTGAGCGAATACTTGTAATCCATCCCGGTTGCTCAATGCCGCCGAAGTGGCTCTTTCAGGATGAGGCATCATTCCAAAAACGTTACCTGCTTTATTTTGAATGCCGGCTATATTTCTGGCTGCGCCATTCGGATTGGCTGCAGCAGTTACCAATCCTGCGGCATCGCAATAACGAAAAATCACTTGTCCATTTGCTTCCAGCTCATCTAGTAATTGTTCATCAGCATGATACCTGCCTTCTCCATGGGCAATCGGAATTTTCAGCGCTTCTCCCGAAGCAGACTTAATATAAACATTTTTGCAGATAAATTGCCGGTTCATATTTTGCAACAGTACCCCTGGCAGCAACCCACTTTCACATAAAATTTGAAATCCATTGCATACCCCCAGCACTTTTCCCCCTTGGTTGGCAAACTCGATTACCGACTTCATCATTGGGCTAAAACGGGCAATGGCGCCACAGCGCAAATAATCGCCATAAGAAAATCCTCCGGGTAGTACAATACAGTCTTCAGTTGTAAATGCACTAATATCACTGTCTTTATGCCAAAGAAAGCGCACTTCTGCTCTCAAATCCTGTTCCACTGCATCATACATGTCCCTATCGCAGTTTGAGCCAGGGAAAACAACAACTCCAAATTTCATTTGCTTTAATTTATCCTGTTATAGAACCCAACCTATGCAAAGTTAACAAACAGGGGGGGTAACCCCGCTTATTTTTTCATAAAATACCAGTTGTGTAAAACCAATTGGGCCAAGAAAAGCCAAAAAAGCAGGTTAGGCATAATTAACCTGCGGGGAACCGAAAAAGCGGCAGAGAAAAAAGCGCTTACCGGAATCATCAACAACCAGGTCGACGACATTCCCTCCCGGCTAACCAAAAAGGGTAACATCATTAACAACAGAAGCATTAAAATTAAAACACTCCAATATTTGCGAATTTGCATCAGCATACGTCCATTAAACCGCTGCCAGTAAATAATTCCAAACAAAACGCCTATCGCCAATAACCCTAAGGAAACCGCCGTATACCAATCTATCATTTTTATAGGCAACCCCCATGAAATGCGTGGCAATAGGGTAAAAAAGAACAACAGATTTTCGGAAAGATAGCCCCCCGCAAGTAAAAAATAATAGGGAATCATTACTCCTATCAACAAAACCAGCCACTCGTTCAAATTAAAGGGTCGAACAATGGCGAGTGCAAACAATACCAATACTACTAAAATAAAGAAGGGATGATAACAAATGATGGCTATACCTAGAACAAGGCCGGTATTAAACAGCAGGGTTTTGGGAGAGGCATGATTAAACAGCTTAGACAATCGTGCAAATAGCCAAATTACTAAATGACCCGCCATTAATGCCGGAGATAGGGTACACCAAATTGGAAACAATCCCGACAACAAAACCAGCGTCATTGCCGGCAGAAAATTATTGGTGGGAAACATTTTCAGGTTACTGAGTACCTGGTTTAAACGAAAGGCCTGAGAAAGAACCAGCGCATGATATAAAACAAAAACAGCCACACCCGGCCAGTATTGTATAGAGTGAGCAATCAGCCACGAAAAAAAGCCATTTTCTAAATCGAACACCGCCTGGGGTGAGTTGATAAAAAAATGCAGGTGCACGCTCATTGATAATATCACGAGCAGAAAAACATTAATGATAGACTTATCCCTGAATAAAAAAACCACAGAAAGAATTTAAAAATCTATTTTGGCAAAACAAATATATCCTCTAAACTGACAAGGCACCAACACCTGTCGTAAACCAATCTGCTTGGCATGACGAGGCATAAATTCATAGCCCTTATCTAAATTTTTGAAAGTAGGATTGCGGGTAAGCTGTCCTCCGGGTGCAATACTCTGATCCGACAAAATCAGGGTACGCTTTTCCTGAATATTATATAAAAAATGTAACTGATCGCCCGTGTTCATGATACCAAACCCAATCATATCATCTGAATTATCATCAAACTGCGACTTCCGCACCACATTACTCCATTCCATTTTTCCAGAAGGCTCAAATGATAATACCAGTACATTTTCTGCATAATACCGAGTGAGTGTGTTGCCATTATTTAACATATTATTATACCCCCATGGATAAACACCCGAAGGACTGTTCCACATAAAATAATCCGAAGGCATTCGGTAGGGTGACCCATATAGGTAGTCCCACCGATTCAGGGTACTTCCACGAGAAGTAGTATACACCGACTCGGCCGAAAGAAGAAATCCTCCATCCTTACGTAAAATAATCTTGTTAATAAAAAAATCATTAAAGGCTGTTTTCACAGGTCCTTCTCCCCGCGCATCATTGCGCAACTCATCCGAAAATGTGGTGGTTGCCTGCATTATTTCGGCATGCTTTTCTTTATCCCAGAGTGCATAATACAGTCCATCAATATTCCCTCGCCGTAACTTACTATAAAATGAGGTAACTAGGTAATGCTTATTGATATTATCAGCTTTAATGCGGATATCATCTAAAAAAACTCCTTTAATCTGCAGTTCACCCAAACGAATGGCATCCCACAAAGGATCTTTAAAAACCAAGGTTACTTTATTGATATTGTCGTTGCTAGACGTTCCCGAAGCACGGATGCAAACCATCTCACCATCATTAAGCAAAGTGAATTCGGATAAGAAATCATTACTCTGCGGCATTTCAATAGGAACTACTGACTTTTTCTGCAAAGCCAATTCGCGGTTAAACAGGCAGGTAGTGAGAATATGTCGCCGATCATTATGGGTATTGATTTTAAATACCATAATCTGCTGCTTGTCTTCGCTGCTGATTACCGAATAAATTTTGTTGTTCGACGAATAACTAATTTGCTCGGTAGAATCTAACAGCATTTCTTTACCAACCTGTTTCCCCTGGGCATCTATTTTGATGGCAGCGAAAATAACAGCCCCCTTCTGATAATACTGATATAGAAAATAAGAAAACTCAGGATACACCAAAAAATCGGTACTGAGCAATCGGGTACCCTCGGGTTGAAGCTTATTTTTTTCCAACAACTTCATGTCGCCATCATAGGCACAAATAAAATGCTGCTCCCGGTAGCCTTTATAAATAAGATTGCGGCCATTAATTTTACCAATCAGCTCGAACTGTAAAGTTCTGGGATCTTCCTTGTCGGGATCGGAATAAGCAATTTTTTGGGCAGAAATCACCCCCGAAAACATAATGCTTACCAGCAGTAGCCAAAGGATAGATTTACGCATAAGGATTGGTTTTACTGTTACAAATATAGGCCAGTCTTACCCTTGGCAAGAACCTTTCGCCCCTAAAATTCAACCAATCCCAATATTATGCCCCAACGAATTAAATTTACTTATACATTTGTTAAATATTCAAGGCAAAACGCATCCTTTTCCTGTGGGCAAGAATTATAATAAAGCTACCGGTGCCGGATTAATTATAGCACTGGGCATCATTTACGGTGACATAGGTACTTCCCCCCTCTATGTGCTCAATGAAATTATCAAGGGGCGCGTAATTAGCGAAGCCCTTATTTTAGGGTCCCTTTCCTGCATCATATGGACCCTCACCCTGCAAACCACCGTAAAATATGTAATTCTTACCCTGAAAGCAGATAACAAAGGGGAAGGAGGCATATTTAGCTTATACGCACTGGTAAGAAGAAGGAAAAGATGGCTGGTAATACCTGCAATGCTAGGAGGGGCTGCTTTGCTGGCGGATGGCATCATAACACCACCCATTACCGTAACCTCTGCTATTGAAGGACTAAAACAAATTAATTCGCTGAGCCATATTCACCAAAGTACCATTGTAGGTATTGTGATAGGCATAATCACTTTCTTATTTCTATTACAGCAATTTGGTACCGCTTCTATAGGTAAATTTTTTGGACCCATCATGTTTTTATGGTTTTCCATGTTGGCAGTTTTAGGATCAGCTCATTTGATGGATGATATCCAGATTTTCAAAGCCCTGAGCCCTCACTATGCGATTGAACTACTCACCACCTATCCAAAAGGCTTTTGGCTATTAGGGGCTGTTTTTTTATGTACCACCGGAGCCGAAGCCCTTTACAGCGATTTGGGGCACTGCGGAAAAGCAAATATCCGTGTTAGCTGGGGGTTTGTAAAAATCTGCTTGATTTTAAACTATTTAGGACAAGGAGCTTGGCTACTGGCCAACTACAATGGCCAAATTATTAATGTTGATGGTTTCAACCCCTTTATCGGCATCATGCCTTATTGGTTTAAACTTACAGGTATCATCATTTCAACCATTGCGGCGGTTATCGCTTCTCAAGCATTAATCTCAGGATCTTTTACCCTAATCAGCGAAGCCATGCGGTTGAACCTATGGCCTAAAATGAAAATCGTTTACCCTACCGAAGAAAAAGGTCAACTCTATATTCCCGGCATCAGTCTTTTAATGTTTATAGGCTGTATCGGCGTGGTATTATTTTTTCAGAAATCAGAGAATATGGGAGCCGCTTATGGTCTTGCCATTACACTTTGCATGATCAGCACTTCCATTCTGTTTGCCAATTATCTGGTTAGCCAACGCGTAAAACCATTCTTTATTTATATTTATTTGGCAGTGTATTTGTTAATTGAAAGCTCTTTTCTAATTGCTAACCTGCAAAAATTCTTAAACGGTGGTTATGTTACCCTGCTTGTGGGGGGTGGATTATTCTTGGTAATGTATGTTTGGTACCGCAGTCGGAAAATTAAAAACCGCTATGTAGAATTTGTTCGGCTAGAACAATATATACCCCTCATCCAAGAGCTGAGCAACGATAAAACCATCAGCAAACATGCTACCCATCTGGTTTACATGACCAGTGCTAATAATCCCAAAGAAATTGAACACAAAATCATTTATTCTATCCTGAATAAAAAGCCCAAGAGGGCAGATATATACTGGTTCGTGCACGTGGATGTAATAGATGAACCCTATACCTGCGAATACAATGTAGAGCACATCATACCCAATGATATTATTCGGGTAGAATTCCGACTCGGATTCCGGATGGAACAACGCATTAACCTGATGTTTAGAAAAGTGGTGGACGACCTGGTAAATAATAAAGAAGTAAACATCACCAGCCGCTACGAAAGCTTGGAAAAAAACAATGTGGCCGGAGATTTCCAGTTTGTAGTATTGGAAAAATATTTGAGTCAGGATAATGAACTCCCCTTCTTCGAAAGGATAATTATGAAATTGTATTTTTGGCTTAAAGAAATCAGCTTGGGAGAAGAACGAGGCTTTGGCTTAGATCCGAGTAATGTTTCCATCGAAAAATTTCCGCTGATTGTTGCCCCGGTTGCAGACCTAAAACTCAAAAGGGTTTACCACGACGGATTGGAGGGCGAATAAAATTTAGGCTACTCTGCCAAAAAAAAACGAAATTGTTGCTTAACCATTTTTCCCGTGTTTCCAACGCTGCTATATTTTGTTGTTGGTTATCTGCTAATCGCCCTGATTGTTTATCTGGTGCAGGACAAATTTATTTTCAAACCCGAAAAACTGGCACAAGATTTTGAGTATAAATACGATTTGCCCTTTACTGAATTATTTTTTGAAGTAACAGAGGGCACTACCATTAATGGGTTACATTTTTTCTGCGAAGAGCCAAAAGGGCTGGTACTTTATTTCCATGGCAATTCGAAAAGCATTAAGGGATGGGCCAAACATGCCCGTGATTTTTATCGATACCAATATGATGTAGTGTTGGTAGATTACCGGGGGTTTGGAAAAAGTACTGGAAAAAGATCAGAACAGCATTTGCTGAGTGATATGCAGTTTGTGTACGAAAAGCTAATCGAAAAATATCCGCAGCATCATATGCTCGTGTATGGCAGAAGTTTGGGAAGTGGGTTTGCCGCCAAAATTGCGGCGGATAATACACCCCGCTACCTGATTCTCGATGCCCCTTACTTTAGCTTTAAAAAAGTGGTACAACGCTTTACCCCCTTTTTGCCACATCGCTGGTTGTTGCGCTATCAATTTCCCACCGACAAATGGATAAAAAAAGTAAACTGCCACACGTATATTATTCATGGAACACGTGACCGGCTGATTCCTATCCGGCAAAGTGAACAATTACAGCAAATCAATCCGCACAAAATTACCCTGATAAGAATAGAAGGCGGTGGACACAACAACCTGCCTACGTTTCCCGAATACCATAATTTTCTCAGAGATATCTTAAAATACTAAAGCCGGCATGCGCGCATTCTTCACACCCCGATTGAAAAGAATCCTGAAAATAGTTCTACTTGCTTATGCTGGAATTGGTATTGCCGGATATTATTTGCAAGATGTTCTTATACTTCACCCAGTTCAACTTGCGCCTGAGGCAAAATATTCTTTCCCACAACCATTTGAGGAAATCAACTGGCAAATAGATGAAAAAACATCTTTTCATATTGTACAGTTCCCTACACCCGATTCAATAAAAAAAGGCGTTGTACTGTATTTTCATGGCAATCGTGAAAACATCAATCGCTATGCTCGATTTGCCCCACAATTTACCCAAGCTGGCTTCGAAGCTTGGATGGCCGATTATCCCGGATTTGGAAAAGCCCAAGGAAAAGCAACCGAAGCGCTGATGTATCAGGAAGCGATTCAACTCTACCAATTGGCGAGAAAAAAATATACCCCTCAGCAGATAATAATTTACGGGAAGTCAATCGGAACAGGAGTAGCCGCCTATCTCGCTTCGGAACGCGACTGCAGGCACCTAATTTTAGAAACCCCTTATTATAGCATGCAATCCCTAGTGAAGCCCTTATTTTGGATGTATCCGCTCAAAAGTATGTTGCATTTTCAGTTTCCAACCCATCAATATATACCCAAGATAACTGCCCCCATAACAATACTCCATGGAACCCGGGATGGCGTAATTCGATATGGCAATGCGCAACAACTGCAACCGTTGCTAAAACCAGGTGACCAATTTATTACCATCGAGGGAGGCTCGCATAATAACCTGCAGGATTATCCATTGATGCGAGCAACTATTCAACAAATACTGCTGGCAAAATAATGGCTGCTAAATTTTATTGATCCATGCGGGTAACAGATAAACAGAACAGCATCAATAGTTAGGCTTCTTTTAGCGATACTTTACGGGAACTAACAGTAAGCTCATAGGGCAGACCATGTTTGAGCGCCACATTGGCGGTATCATGACTTACCGGAAAATCAAAACAAACCGGAAACGAATATTCCTGTACCTGATTCCGAATTACTTCTGTTACGGTTAAACCAAAAGGTATTTCCGTGTCTTTACTATCCGTAAACCCTCCAATAACTAATCCGCCCAGTTTATCAAAAACCCCACTGCGTTTCAGTTGTAGTAACATTCGGTCTATGTTGTACATATATTCTCCAATATCCTCCAGAAACAAAATGGCACCCTTTGTATGCAGGGCACTGGGGGAGCCAATCAGATGTGCAATCAACGATAAATTTCCTCCAATCAATGGGCCGGTAACTTTTCCTACTCGATTAAATGGATGCGGTGCACAAGTATAGTTTTGCTTTTTCCCCAGCAGTGCCTTTTTAAGGGTGAACACAGAACTTAGATCTGGTTTTGAAAAAGCTGCTGACATGGGTGCATGCAAACTAGCCATTTTAACTTGTTGGTACAGATGAGCATGCAAAACCGTAATATCACTGAACCCGATTATCCATTTGGGATATTTTTTCAACTGTCGAAAATTCAGCCGGTCAATCAGGCGACTCAATCCATAGCCACCCCTGCCACAAAGAATGGCCTGAATACTTTTATCATCCAGCATTTGCTGCAGATCGGCCAATCGTTCTTCATCCGTTCCAGAAAAATAATGATGCTGATGCCCAACTGTTTTCCCGATTTTTACCCGGAAGCCCCAGCTTGTAAGCATCTGAATGCAATCTGTTGTTTTTTTGGCGGGCAGGTAGCCGGAGGGACAAACGATACCAATTGTATCGCCTTTTTTTAAATAGGGTGGGGTTATCATCCGGCTTGTATTTGGGTTAAAACAGATGCTTGCTCGCCTACTACCAATTGATGGGGTACCCCACATTTCAGTGCCACATTATTTTTCTGATGGCCTACTGAAAAATCAAAGCAAACGGGATAATTGAATTCCTTCACCTGCTCCCAAACGATATCGTAAATGGTTTTGCCAAAAGGCTCTTTGGGGTCGTCGGGCCGAATGCTGCTGAAACTGCCCACAATCAGTGCTTTTAGATGAGATAATTTTCCGCTCCGCTTTAAATTACAAAACATGCGGTCGATACTGTATAAAGCCTCTCCCACATCCTCCACAAAAAATATTTTATTACGGGTATCAATATCGCTATTGGTTGCAGATAGGGTTTCAATTATTTTCAGGTTGCCGCCAATCAGAATACCCTCGGCATCTCCCAATCTATTTCGGGTATTGGCAGGAACGCTGTATCGAAGGGGCTCGCCAAACAAGGCCTGGCGGATAGTATCCAATGCCTGCAACTGAACCGGTTCGAATAAGCTCGGATCAGTAGGGAAGCCCTCCGTCATTTTAGCGTGTAAAGAAGCCATGCCTGCGTGGGCATGCAGATGACTATGAAAAACAGTGATATCACTGTACCCGATAATCCATTTGGGATATTTTTTCAAAGGGGTAAAATCGAGCTGATCGATAATCCGAACGGCACCATAACCACCCCTAGCACATAAAATTGCTTTGATATCTTTTCGGTTAATCATTTCCTGAAAGTCGGCTGCCCGCTCCTCATCGGTACCTCCGAATGTATGGTCTTTTAATCCCACTGTTTTACCGGTAACTACCTGCAAGCCCCAGTTTTGCAAATATTGTATGGCAGGGGCCACATCTTCGGGCATAGCAAATCCGGATGGACAAGTAATGCCGATAGCATCGCCCTTTTGCAGCGTTGGGGGAATATGCCATTTCCGAAGGGGGTGTTTTCGATCCTGTGCCCCGGCTACTAGTGCCGAACTACTCAGTAATCCTGTGGTTACTAGGGAGGAAATAAATTGTGCTCGCTTCATAGTTTAAAAGTACCAAATACCTGTGTAATCGCCAATGGGGAGGCATTGATGGCAGATTTCGTACCTTTGCATGTTTTTTAGGCAGAAATTGCTTGAAAATCAATGACCACAAAGCTGCACCATGACGCAACCCAAAAGATACCTGATTACTGCCGCCCTGCCCTATGCCAATGGCTATAAACACATTGGCCACCTGGCAGGTGCCTACTTACCGGCCGACATATATGTGCGCTACCTAAAAGCACAACAGAGAGATGTGGTGTTTGTTTGTGGAAGCGATGAACATGGCACAGCCATCCCTATTCAGGCATCCAAGGAAGGTACCACCGCTCAGGCAATTATTGATAAGTACCATCCTTTGATGGAACAGAACTTTAAAGACCTGGGTATTCAGTTTGATATTTATCACCGCACCAGCGACCCACTGCACCATGCCACTGCGCGTGAATTTTTTACCAAGCTGAATGATGCAGGACATCTAACTACACAAACCACCGAACAATATTTCGACGAAAAGGCACAAACCTTTTTGGCAGACCGCTATATCAAAGGCACCTGCCCCAATTGCCAGTACCCCGCGGCATTTGGCGATCAGTGCGAGAAGTGTGGCAAGAGTTTGAGTCCAGAAGAATTGATTAATCCGGTAAGTACCCTAAGCGGAGAACCCCCTATAAAAAAAACTACGCAACACTGGTATCTGCCATTAAACCGGCATGAAGATTTTTTAAGAAAATGGATTTTAGAAGAACATGCCAACGACTGGAGAGCAACGGTGGTAGGTCAGTGCAAAAGCTGGATTGATGGCGGCCTCCAACCCCGCGCTGTTACCCGTGATTTAGATTGGGGGGTAGCTTTACCCGAAAACGTTGAGGGAGGTGCCGGCAAGGTTTTATATGTTTGGTTTGATGCCCCTATTGGCTATATCAGTGCTACCAAACAGTGGTCGCTGAATACGGGCAAAGATTGGCGCCCCTATTGGGAAGATAAAGACACGCGACTGATTCATTTTATTGGTAAGGATAATATTGTTTTCCACTGCATTATATTTCCCGTGATGTTGCAATTGCATGGCAACATTTTACCCGATAATGTACCTGCCAATGAATTTTTAAATTTAGAAGGCGATAAAATGAGCACCAGCCGGAACTGGAAACTGGATATGCAGGATTATATTGATGATTTTATCAAGTCACCCGGTGGTACTGAGTCGATGGCAGATGTGTTACGATATTACCTAACACAAATTGCTCCGGAAACCAAAGACAGTGAATTTACTTGGAAAGGTTTTCAGGATGCGAATAACAGTGAGCTGGTAAGTATTCTGGGAAATTTCATCAACCGGAGTCTGGTGCTGATGCACAAATTATGTAAGGGTAAAGTTCCGCCCCTGCATATGGAGTCGTTAACCGAAACAGATCTAGCCATGCTGGATAGTTTTAGTGGGGCACGCACTTTAATTGAAAATAATTTGGAAAACTTCAAGTTTCGGGATGGTTTATTTGAAGTGATGGCATTTGCCCGCAGTGGTAATCAGTACTTGCAGAAGAAAGAACCCTGGATATTCGCGAAGCAGGTAGATGCTGCTGGTCAGGTACTACCCGAGGCACAGGTAAATATTGACAATACCTTGCACATTGCTTTACAGTTATGTGCTAACCTTGCGATTTTTATACATCCTTTTTTACCTTTCACTGCTAGCAAAATATGCTACCTGTTAAAAGTAGTAGATAAGATGCTGCTCTGGGAAAATGCAGGAAAAACTAAGTTATTGAGTACCGGCTATTCGCTGCGAGCTCCTGAACTTCTTTTTAGAAAAATAGAAGACGAGGAAATCGCGCTTCAACTTACAAAACTACAATCGAACGTACGTATGGATACTACCACAAATCTGGGAGCAGAAGAAATAACACCAACCGCGCCGGAATATGCGCCTGTTAAGGAATTGATTGTGTACGATGATTTTGCAAAACTGGATTTACGGAATGGGAAAATTATTGCTGCCGAAAAAGTTGAGAAGGCAGACAAATTATTAAAGCTTACCGTTGACCTTGGCTTTGAAACCCGCACCATTGTTTCGGGTATAGCCCAACATTTTCAGCCCGAAGCCATTATTGGTAAACAGGTATCGGTAGTGGTGAATCTGCTGCCCAGAAAAATGAGAGGTATAGAAAGCAATGGCATGATTTTGATGGCGGAGGATGCAGCAGGAAAATTACATTTTATTAACCCAGAAGGAGAAGTAGCACCCGGTTCCGGAATCAGCTAACCTTACACCATTTACAAAACAACTTGTATGAAAAAAATTGTTTTAGCGATATCGTTTATTTTTTGCGTGCAGTCTATCGTTAACGCCCAAGCGGCCCTTATTGTATTGTTAGTAGGCGATAAAGTGGCCACCGAAAAGTTTCACTTAAGTGTAGATGCCGGATTAAACATTGCGAGTTTACCGGGATTAAAAAATCAACAAGCCACGCATGGATTGTATTTTGGCTTGGGCACTTTTATTAAGCTTAATGAAAAATGGGCGCTTACGCCGGAGTTCAAGCCTTTATCTCCGCGCGGAGCTAATCAGGTTGTTCCTTTAAGAGATTATGCTACTTCACTTAGTTCTGCTACCTATAGATTCGAGTTGAATTATATAGATGTTCCCCTACTAGTTCAATACAAACTTTCTGAAAAATTATTTGCCTCAGCCGGACCACAAATTAGTTTTTTAACTTCCGCTACGCAAATTGCTTCCGGTAATATTCCCGCAGGAACTGCTGTTGAAATAAAAGAAAAAATGAAGTCGAATTTTTCTTCCACTTATTTTTCTTTTCCAATAGAAGCAGGTTATCATGTATCTGATGCCAGAAAGGGGAAGGGGATGGATGTAAAAATCCGATATGCTGTTGGATTAAGTAATATGATAGCAGCAACCAATTATGGCTCGAGTAATGGGAGTACTTTTCAGGTGTTTCTCTCATTTCCATTTATCAAATAAACAAGTAAATCACATTTCAATTTTCACCTGACTTACTCCAAGTTTCAGGATAATATTTCTATTATTTATCCGCCTTTAGTGAATCGTACAGGTTTATTATAACCGAATGCATTGATTTTCAATTAATTAATTCTTTCAATCTTATTACAGTGCCCTAGTGCAAGTTATAAATGTGATTTTTCTTTAGTTTTACCTAATTCATGTTATCCAATACTCCCATAAGAACCCTACTGCTCAGTTCTATGCTGTGTATTGCATCATCTCTCTTTGCTAATAATATCACTGTTTCCAATACCTCCCTCACCGGGCGTAATAAAAGCACGCAAACGGTGCTCGTGCAGTTTAACCTCAACTGGCAAAATTCTTGGAGAAC
>CAIUKP010000212.1 GCA_903899675.1 uncultured Bacteroidota bacterium
CTATTGTAGATATCATGCCTACCTTAGGTAATTTCATGGGAATGAATTTACCAAACGAAGTAGCAAGGGAAATAGATGGTATTTCCTTAATCGGAAAGGTTTCCGTGGCACAGCCAGAAATTAATGTGTTTCAGCAAAAGCTAGATCTACGTTGGCAATCCTTAGATACTTCGGGTACCGTAAAAATTTGTATAAGTACTAAAAATGAATTCAAAACTGGAGCTCAGGATCAATATATATTTTTACAAGAAGTACCTATTCAGAAGAATAGAGCTATTATTGATATTAGTCAATATCCTTCTGATTTTTATAAGATAGTATTGGAGGGAAAATATAATGCTATTAATAGATGGTTTGTAAAGAATGCCAAATAAATTAGCTGGTTTTGGACGTATAAATAAGAAAATAAAGCTATCCAATTTTTCAGACAAGTTTCGAGAATGCATAAAAAAATCCCCCGTAAACGAGGGATTTTTTTAAAAGTATAGGGTATAGAATTAGTTATCTACACACAATTTATTCAATTGTAATTCAGCGGCAGAAATTGGCCAGATATAATTTTGTGCCGAGAATGGGATAGCAGCAATATTGCTTTTTGCGGGAATTGGAAGTCCTAATCTTAACAAATCCGGAGCCCGTAAACCTTCACCCAGAAACTCAATTCTTCTTTCCGTTATAATGGCATCCAGTAAATCGGCTACCGTTGCAAAACTGGCAGTTGTAAAGGTTACACCAGCATCTGAACGATTTCTTACTGCATTCAACAGGGCAACTGCTTGCGCGTCGATGGAATTGGTAGAACGAACTTTTGCTTCCGCCAGATTCAATAATACTTCTGAATACCGCATCACCGGAGCATAGTCTGTGAAGGGGGTAATAGAAGGATACTTGCTTAAATATTTTTTACCACTAGAAGCGGTAAATATAAAGCCTTTGCGTTTGTCGTTGGCCGTCCAACCAGCATTCGCAATGATTCCGGAATTATTCAGTGAATATTCTCCGTTACCGCCATTGAGGGCAGATACCCCGTAGTAATAGCCCAATTGGTTTTGGCCACCCGGTGTTTCTGTTGTTCCGTTAAATGGCATTGATAAAATAGATTCTGTTGTGATATAGGGGGCTTTAAAAACATTCGTTATGTCGGCCTGTAAAGCGAAAGGAACACCGGTAGCAGCGGTAAATGGAGCGGAAGCGCTTACAATTTTATTCGCTTCTGTAATGGCTTCTGCATATTTCTGCATGCTTAGATAAACCCTTGTTTTAAAGGCGATAGCCGTATTTCTATGTGCACGGGTTACGTTGGTAGCCTGCGCAGTGGTACCGTAAGTAAGGGGTAAATTGGTTTCGGCATAGTTTAAATCATCTAAAACCTGCTGATATACTTGTGCAACAGTGCTACGGGCAAGGTCGTACTGGTCGGCACCTGTATTTCCTTTTAACCGAATAGGTAAGCCCGGTTTACTACCGTTCCCATCAACATACGGACGGGCATATAATTGCAATAAGCTATAATAGCAAATTGCTCTTACCGCTCTGGCTTCAGCTAGATAGTTGGTTGCGGTTGTAGCACCTACTACACTGGCTCCTCCATTGGCAGCCATTCCATCGATAAACACGTTACACAAATTGATGGTAAAATAGGCCTGTGACCAAAGGTTTACTACACTGTTGGTACTATTATTACCCATGGTTCCGTTCCATACATCAAAGCCGGTAACCACGTTGGTTAACTCATTGATGAATTCATCGGCACGGATATCGTTGTAAATGATAAATCGGCCTCCATAAAAACTGCCGGAGCGGAGACTGCCATATAGACTTCTTACCTGACCCAAAATTCGATCGGGAGTAGCATAGGCAGAAGCATCTGAAATGGAAGTAGTTGGTATGGGAGAAAGCGATTCCTTGCTACAGGAAACTGCCATCGTTAATACGGCAACTAATGAACTAATTAATATTATCTTTTTCATGATCAATTTTTTTAAGCTGTAATTAGAATCCAATATTCAAACCAACGGTTACCACTCTGGCATTTGCAGCCTGGTTGCGGTCAACACCCTGATTGGTGGTTCCGTTTCCATTAGAGGATGATTCAGGATCTGGCCCTGGATATTTGGTTATGATTGCCAGATTGTTTCCATTGATGTAAAAACGGGCACTATTGATTTTTATTTTGGTCAGCATTTCTTTAGAAAAGTTATAGGCAAAAGTGATGGTTCTTAACTTCAAAAAGTCACCTTTAAATACATTAATATCTAATGGGAAAGATGATCCGTTAGATATGTTGTCTCCATTAATAACTTTAGGGAATAAAGCAGCGGCATCCCCAGCTTTTTGCCAGCGACCTAAAATATCTGCTTCATTGTTCCAATATCTTTGGTCGTGCAAACCAGCTCGGCTACCATAATACATATAGAAACCGGTTTGGAAAGTGAATAAGGCACTTAACTCAAATTGCTTGTAGCGGAATGTGTTTTCGAAACCACCCTGATATTTTGGGTTGGTATTTAGATAGGGAGATGCATCTGCAGAGCTAACTGCTGGGGCAACGGTTCCGTCGGCATACATAAATCTCGATTGTCCGGCAGGGGCAACGTGTTGGAAGTAAACATTTTTACCTGCAGCATTTACAAAAATTCTGCGACCTGTAGCTGCATCAATTCCGGCAGTTCTGGTAACATACAGAGTTCCAATTGAATAACCGGGGAGGGTAATGTTTACAGACTCCAATCCAGAAGTGCTGGCAACCAGTGATGGAAGACCAGGTGCCAAAGAAGTTACTTCATTCAGATTTTTTGAGATATTAAAGTTAGCATTCCAGCTGAAATCTTTTTTGTTGATGATTTCGGCATTTAATGTGAATTCTACGCCTTTATTATACATCGATCCTACGTTCGTGGCAATTGAATTCGGTAAACCTGCGGAAGGAGGTTGGGTAACAAATAAAATCAATCCGTCGATATCATTTTTATAAAAGGCCAGTTCACCGGTAATTCTTTCTTTCATAAATCCAAAATTGATACCTACATCAGTTTTGGTACTGGTTTCCCATTTCAGATTAGGGTTACCTGCGTTAGAAAATTGAAGGGCAGAATTCGCGGCATATAAACCGGCACCATAGGTAGAAAGGGTTCCAAAATTGCTCAAGCCTGAAATATTACCCAGTCTACCGTATGAAGCTTTCACACGGAATGAACTGAATAGTCTGTCTAATTTCATGCTCTCCCAAAATTTTTCATTGCCAATTTCCCATCCACTGGAAACACCCCAGAAGGTACCGGCTTTATTGTTAGCACCTAATTGAGAGGCTTGGTCTTTTCGGATATTACCTGAAACATAAAATCTTTTGTCGAAATTATAGTTCAAACGACCAAAAACAGAGGAAAGATAATTTTCGCC
>CAIUKP010000213.1 GCA_903899675.1 uncultured Bacteroidota bacterium
CCAGCACCAGCATAGTTAAGGAACCAATGATATTAAATGCTGCCACCACTAGAATCAGCGTAAGAATCACATAGATAAACCATTTCTCGGTTTTCATCACCCGGTATAATCCCATATTCTGCTGATAGCGGGTTTCAACCAGAAAATCTTTACCAAGAGTTTCTTGCAGCTGTTGCTGAACCGTAGCAGGGTTTCCGGTAATGCGCATTTCAACACCTGAATATTCATCCGGCTGCATGCCTAACATAAACTGCACAAAGGGCAGATTGGTAAACACATACTTGTTATCAAATTCTTGCTGCACGGCAAAAGTTCCGGTTGGTTTTACCGTAAAAGAATGTAACCCTTCTTCCGCGGTAAGGCGTGCTGCCTGTTTATTGGGTAGATATAGTACCGCGGGATATTGATATTGTTCCACTTCTAGGCCGGCAGCATTCTCTATACCTGCGCCCACCACAATAGAAGGATATTCAGCCGTACCCAATAAAAACTTACCCCTAATAATATGACTTGGCGTATCAATATTGGTTACAGCGGTATATACACTATCTACCCCCTTTACCGTAACTATCGTTTGAAATGCCCCATTCAACACGGCTTTTTCTTCTACTACCCTACTAATGGCTTCCACGCCACGAATAACACGTATGCCCTGTAATTGCTGATCCGACAAGCGCATGATTTTTCCGCGGGCGGGTACCACGCGTATATCGGCATAAAAGTCGTTGTAAAGCCCTTTTACCAAATCTTCAAACCCATTAAAAACACTCAACACAATGATTAAAGAAAGGGCGCCTACCCCAATAGCCAACATACTGATACGCGAAATCAGATTGATTACACTTACCGATTGACCGGTTCTAAAATATCGCCAGGCAAATAAGAGGTTCACAAAACTGTATTTTGAACAAACACGGAATTAGGATTCGGAAGGATTTTCTTTGGCAGGATTATCAGCTGCAATGCTTTTAAAAATTTCTTCCATTTTAAAAACATAATCCAAGGTATCGTCGCGATAAAAATGCAACACAGGAATCCGGCGTAATTGGTGCTTTACGCGCAGCGACAATTCTTTTTTAACTTCCCAGGCCCTGGTTTCGATGGTTTTCATAGCCTGTGCGGGGTTGTTCACCTGAAACAGACTCAGATAAATACGTGCCTCTAGTAAGTCGGGCGTAACTTTCACTGAAGAAATAGATACCATTCCCCCATCCATCATCGAAAGCCCCAATCGCCTGAAAATATCATTGAGGGCTTCCTGTAACACCCCAGCCACTTGTCGCTGCCTTTTACCTTCCGTCATGTTGAAATGATTGATTACGTACAAAAGTACTTACTTTCGGGTGTAAAAGCGGTTTATACATGATGAATCGATTCTCCCGCATTCTCTTTTACCTGCGAAACCAACGCAGGAACATATTGCTTTATGTAATTTTTAACCTTTTCTCCGTATTATTTTCACTGGTTTCATTGGCTATGCTGATTCCATTTCTGCAAATGCTATTCGATCCCAATCCGGTGCAACCGATCAAACCCACCCTGCAATTTTCCGTTTCCGGCATTAGTGGTTTGCAAGTCTGGCTAACCTATTATATCGGACTATTAATTCAGGAGCAGGGTAAAATATATGCACTGGGAGCTATTTGTTTGGCGATTATCAGTTCAATATTTTTTAAAAATTTATTCGTTTATCTATCCTTCCGGGTATTGGCACCCATGCGCAATTATGTGATGACCAAATTGCGGGCCGACCTGTATGCGAAATTATTAGAGCTGCCGATGGGCTTTTTTACAGAACAAAGGAAGGGAGATATTATCAGCCGCATGAGCAATGATGCCAATGAGGTAGAGTGGAGTGTGATGAGCACGTTAGAAGGATTGATCCGCGAGCCCATGACCATATTGATTATTCTGATTGCATTGATATATACCAGTCCTGCCCTCTCGTTGTTTTTATTGGTGTTACTTCCTATCACAGGTTTTATCATTGGCCGGGTAAGCCGTTCCTTGAAAAAGCAATCAACCGTTTCACAGGAAACACAGGGTAGTTTGTTATCGATTCTAGATGAAACCCTGGGCGGATTGCGTGTTATTAAAGCGTTTAATGCAGAATCCTTTCTGCGCAATAAGTTTTTCGAAACCAACAACCATTTGAATGAGGTTAGAAATAAAATGAATTTTCGAAAAGACCTCGCCTCCCCCTTATCCGAATTTTTAGGGGTAGCCGTATTAACCTGTATTCTATGGTTTGGTGGCAAATTGGTGCTGGGGGAACAATCTGGACTCAGCTCGGGCAGTTTTATTGCTTATATTCTTTTTTTCACGCAAATCATTAACCCGGCCAAAGCCCTGTCTACCGCATTTTACAATGCCCAACGCGGCAGTGCAGCCATTCAGCGTATTGAAGAAATATTACAAGCACCCGTTACAGTTACCGATGCGCCAGGCGCTGCTGATTTACAACATTTTGAAAAAGGCATCACTTTTCAAAATGTATCTTTTGCCTATAACGATAAGCTGGTACTAAAAAACATCAACCTCTATATAGAAAAAGGTAAAACCGTAGCACTGGTGGGCTCGTCTGGAGCGGGAAAGAGTTCGCTGGCAGATCTGGTTCCGCGATTTCATGATGTTACCAATGGAGAGCTATTAATTGATGGGGTAAATATAAAATCCTATACGCAACAATCGGTTCGCAAGATGATGGGCATTGTTACACAGGAACCCATTTTATTTAATGATACCATCGCCCGAAATATTGCCCTGGGTACCGAAGTATCTGATGAAAAAGATATTGAACAGGCAGCCCGTATCGCCAATGCCTGGAGCTTTATACAGCAAAAAGAAAACGGTTTACACGAAAATATTGGCGACCGCGGCAATAAACTAAGTGGGGGAGAAAAGCAGCGACTGACCATTGCCAGGGCTGTATTAAAAAATCCTCCCATCCTTATTTTAGACGAAGCTACTTCATCACTGGATACGGAAAGCGAAAGAAGTGTGCAGGAAGCCATCAATAATATGATGAAAAACCGTACATCTCTGGTGATAGCCCATCGCCTGAGTACCATTCGGCATGCAGACGAAATAATAGTATTACACCAAGGGGAAATAACGGAGAGAGGCACACACGATCAGTTGATGGCTATCAATGGACAATACGCCAAGCTGATCAATATGCAGGCTTTCGGCTAATTATCAATTATTCAGCTGAGGGTTTTACCAATCCCAATTTAGCTTCCAGGGAAAGGGTAGCATGAGGCACTGCGCGAAGTCTGGCTTTATCTATCAGTTTACCGGTTACCCTGCAAACACCATAGGTTTTATTTTCAATACGCATGGAGGCTTTTTCTAGGTGGTCGATATACGTAATCTGGCGACTTGCCATCTGGCCTAACTGCTCTCTTTCCATGCTTACGCTTCCATCTTCCATCGTCATGTAACGGGCATCGTCGTTATCCCCTCCCATTTCATCTTTGCGGGTAATCAAGCCTTGCAGGTAGCTAAGCTCTTTGCGGGCAGTTTCTAGTTTACGGGCAATCAACTCTCGGAATTCGTTCAAATCGGCATCACTGTATCTTACCAATGATACCCCGCTGGTTTTAGACACATCTGTTCTCTTTTCCATCTGGGTATAGCCTGGTTGATAGGGAACACTGGTTTTGGTAGTTATTTTGGGAACCTTTACATCTTTAATGGGTTCGGGTTGTTTTTTTACTGGTTTAACGGGTGGAGCAGGGGGTAATTTCACCTCAGGTTTTGGTTTTGTAGCAGGTGCCGCCGGAGCGGGTGCTGGTTTAGCTACCGGTTTAGGTGCAATCACTGCTACCTTAGTGGCGGGTTTTGCCACGGCAGCTTTTGAAATCGGTTGGGCAACAGGCTTAGCTGGAGCAATCGGCTTTTTTACCGGAGCTACTTGCTTTGCAGGGGCAGCCTTTGGTGGGGCAGCTACCGGCTTTTTAGCAGGAACCACATTTTTAGCCACAGGAGCCGCTTTTTTTACAGGAGCTGCTTTCTTTGCAGGAGCTGCTTTTTTTGCTGGCACTACTTTTTTTGCTGGCACTACTTTTTTTGCAGGAGCTGCTTTTTTTGCAGGAGCCGCTTTTTTGGCAGGGACTGCTTTTTTAGCGGGTGCTGCTTTTTTGGCAGGAGCTGCTTTTTTTACAGGGGCTGCTTTTTTAGCGGGTACCGCTTTTTTTACAGGGGCTGACTTCTTGGGTGCAGGTTTTTTAGTTGGCATGGCTTACTATCCTTTTTTAATTACGTCCACTTTCAGCAATTCCTCATTAATATCAACTTCCGTGCCTCCTTCTAAGTCCGGCACCCATTCAATAGAATCTGCTAAAATTTCGCGGCAAATATAGTCGTTATAGTTAATAATAGCTTGCCTCAGCCCCTCACGCAGCTGAACTTTTAATAAAATTCGGTCCGTAAGCGCCAATCCCATGTCTTTTCGGATGTTTTGTACCCGATTCACCAGCTCCCGCGCATCCCCTTCCTGCTGTAATTCGGGGGTAATTTGAATGTCCAGGGCTACCGTTAGTCCGTTTTTCACGGCAACCGTCCATCCCGGAATATCTTCCGCCAGCACATCCACCTCCGCCAATTGTATGGTAATCGGCTCATTATCAACCACAAACGAAAAAGTTCCGGCTTTTTCTAATTGGGCAATCTCCTGTGCACTCATTGCCGAAATGAGGTTTCCGGCCGCTTTCATGCGCTGTCCGAGCCTAGCACCCAACAATTTGAAGTTCGGTTTTAGCTTTTTACTAATTATTCCCTCCGAATCTGTTATATATTCTATTTTTTTAATGTTAACTTCTGCCAGAATCAGATGTTCAATTTTCTCTAATTGTTGTTTCATTTCCGGATTCAGCACTGGAATCATCATTTTCTGCAGCGGCTGACGCACTTTGATACTCACTTTTTTGCGCAGCGACAATCCCAAAGAACTAACCTCCTGTGCCAGTTGCATGCGCTCCTCTAATTGGCGATCAATCACCTGCGCATCGGAAACAGGATAACGCGCATGGTGCACAGAACTGTTTGGCTGGCGACCCGTAATCGCATTCAGCCGGCGGAAAACCGCATCGCTGAAGAAGGGCGAAATAGGTGCCATGAGTCTTACCAAGGTTTCTAAACACTCATATAAGGTTTGATAGGCGCAAATTTTATCATGCTCATATTCCCCTTTCCAGAATCTTCTCCTGCAGAGCCGCACATACCAGTTACTCAATTGCTCATCTAAAAAGGTTTCCATATACCTGCCGGCTACCGTAGGCTCGTACTCATCCATCGCCTGTGTAACCTGTTGGATAAGGGTATGCAGCGAAGAAATGATCCAACGATCGATCTCGGGGCGCTCAGCAACTGGAATATAGGCTTCGCGGAAGGTAAATCCATCCACATTGGCATAGAGTATAAAAAACTGATAGGTATTGTAGAGCGTACCAAAAAACTTGCGCTGCACTTCCTGAATACCTGCTAAATCAAATTTCAGGTTATCCCAGGGGGAGGCATTGGTAATTAAATACCAGCGCGTAGCATCGGCTCCGTATTGATGAATGGTTTCGAATGGATTTACCACATTACCCAGCCGCTTGCTCATTTTGTTGCCATTCTTATCCAACACCAATCCATTACTTACTACGGTTTTATAAGCTACTTTATCGAACAACATCACTCCCAAAGCGTGTAAAGTATAAAACCAGCCACGGGTTTGATCTACGCCTTCTGCAATAAAATCTGCTGGAAAGGCTTCCCCCGAATCAATCAGTGCCTTATTTTCGAAAGGATAGTGCCACTGGGCATAGGGCATGGCACCACTATCAAACCACACATCTATCAAATCGGGCAGGCGACGCATGGGCTCACCCTTGCTACTAACTAATACGATATCATCCACAAACGGCTTGTGCAGGTCTAATTTTTCTTCGGAAGCAACCCCCTTATTTACATCAGCACCCAACACCTCATTAGCTTTTTGAATGCCGTTCATCAATTCTTCCACCGAACCGATGCAGATTTCTTCCAACCCATCGGCTGTGCGCCAGATAGGGAGTGGGGTTCCCCAGTATCTACTGCGACTTAAATTCCAGTCCACCATATTCTCCAGCCAATTGCCAAATCGGCCCTCGCCAGTAGAAGCTGGTTTCCACTGAATGGTTTTATTCAGTTCTACCATACGGTCTTTTACCGCGGTTGTTTTAATAAACCAGGCATCCAGGGGATAATACAAAATCGGCTTATCGGTTCTCCAACAGTGCGGATAACTATGCTCGTATTTCTCTACTTTAAACGCCCGGTTTTCTTTCTTCAGCTGCACGCTGATATCAATATTCACATCCACCCACTGGGCATCGTCTTTATAATTTTTCACATACCGACCCGAATAGGTTCCCATGCCCTCCACAAATTTTCCTTGACGGTCTACCAACGTAAGTATGCCAATGCCATAGCGGGAGCCCACTTTATAGTCATCCGCGCCAAATGCAGGGGCTGTATGCACAATACCCGTTCCATCTTCGGTGGTTACAAAGTCGGCAGTTAACACGCGGAAAGGATCTGCTTCTGGGGTAATGGCTTTAATTTTTTCGAGGCTATTGGCTTCCAGTGGTATCAATTGCTCGTATCGCAACCCTTCTAACTCGCTGCCCTTACAGGTAGCCAGTATTTCCCAGGGGATAATGGAAGAAGTTTCATTGTAGGCAGTAAAATCGGCCTTTTCACCCTCGGGCTTACAATATTTATGCAGCAGGTTTTTGGCAACAATAATATTTACGGGGATATGGGTATAGGGGTTGAAAGTTCGCACCAGCAAATATTCTATAGAAGGCCCCACGGTTAAGCCCAGGTTAGAGGGCAGGGTCCACGGGGTGGTGGTCCATGCCATTAGGTAAATATCCGGAGAAGACAAATGGGTGCTGCTATCGCTAAGCGATTGAAATAAGAACTGCGAAGCCTCCGTTTGGCTAAGTTGAAACATGGCCACCACACTGGTATCCTTCACATTTTTATAGGTGCCGGGCTGATTGAGTTCGTGCGAACTGAGTCCAGTACCGGCAGCGGGTGAATAGGGCTGGATGCTTACGCTCTCATAGAGAAAGCCTTTTTGATAGAGTTGCTTCAATATCCACCAGAGAGTTTCAATGTAATTATTCTCGAAAGTGATATAGGGATGATCCAGATCTACCCAGTAGCCCATTTCTTGGGTCAGTTGGTCCCACTGATCTTTAAAACGCAGCACTGCTTTCCGGCACTCGAGGTTATATTCTTCAACCGAGATGGTTTTGCCGATATCTTCTTTGGTGATGCCCAGTTCTTTTTCTACCCCCAGTTCAACGGGTAACCCATGGGTATCCCAGCCCCCCTTACGTTTTACCTGAAAACCCTGCATGGTTTTGTATCGACAAACAAGGTCTTTCAGGGTGCGGGAAATAACGTGGTGAATGCCGGGCATGCCATTGGCGCTGGGAGGACCCTCATAGAACACAAAATGGGGTTGCCCTTCCCGGAGGGTTATACTTTCTTCAAAAGTTTTCTCTTGTTTCCAGGCAGCCAACATTTCCTGCTCGATGGCGGGGAGGTGGAGGCCTGTAAATTCAGCATATTTTCCGTTCATAACCTTACAACACTTTCCGGGCCGGGCAAATTGGGCGCCCTTCCCTTTATAAAGTGGGCAAAGGTACTAAAAAGAGCCGTTGCTTGGGAGGGTGATTTCGAGGGGGTTTGGGGGGGGATTTGCAGGTTTTCTGATAATACCAGTTAGGCCTAAAACAGCGAAAAGGGATATAAAACACTCGAATGCCAATTTGCCAAAAAAAAGAGCCTGGAAGTTTTCATAGA
>CAIUKP010000214.1 GCA_903899675.1 uncultured Bacteroidota bacterium
CCTTATTATACCAAACTCAATGGGAAGGGAGAATTCACTTTTCGGTTTTTGCCGCGGGATACCTTTCAGGTTTTTGTGGTAAAAAGTACCTTTTCTAAAAAATACGACGACAGCACCCAATACTTTGCATTTCTGCCTTACCCTATAATACCGGGCAATGCCAAAAGAGATACGCTTTATGCCTACAAAGCACTGGAGCCAGTGGTAAAGCCACTTAGTATTGCAGCTGCTAAACCGGGAGCGGCTGGTGCTAAAGACGACAAACGACTCCGATATACCACCAATCTCGAAAGCGGCCGACAAGACTTATTACAACCCTTACAACTCCGTTTTCAAAAAAAAATCAGTCGGCTAGACACTTCGGGTATTACCCTATGCGACACCCTGTTTAAACCGCTAAAGGGTGTGGTAATAAGTACTGATACTGCAGGAAAAATTATTTCCCTCAGTTATCCAGTTAAAGAAAATCAGATGTACCGGCTAATCATTGCCAAAGATGCCATCGCTGATTCCTCCGGAGCTACTATATTAAAAGGAGACACTTTGAAATTCGGTACCAAAAAGGAAGAAGATTATGCAAGTGTTCGACTAAGATTTGCCAACCTCGATCTGAGCAAAAAGCCGGTTCTGCTTTTGTATCAAAGTGATAAACTGATTGGATCATTCCCGCTCAGTTCTACAGAATGGAGGAAATCCCTTTTTTATCCGGGCAACTTTGAAATGCGCATTTTATACGACACCAATGGAAATGGTATTTGGGATCCTGGGCAATATCCGGGCAATAAAAAATTACCAGAAGTGGTATACCTGATTTCAAAAGAAATATCAATAAAAGCCAACTGGGATAATGAAGTTATCGTAGAACTGTAGGTGCCTTATGATATAATTGTACCTTTACCCCGCAACCGAAACTGTAACCAATGCCGCTTCCATCCATTTTGCTGGAAAATGCTGTAGCCGAATTCTCCCGCCTTCCGGGAATTGGCCGCAAAACCGCTCTGAGACTGGTATTGCACTTATTAAAACAGGATGAGCCTGTAGTAGCCAATTTTGCGGAAACCGTTGCACGTATGCGGAAGGAAATTAAGTTCTGCAGTCGTTGTTTTAATGTAAGCGACGGAGAGCATTGTGCCATTTGCACCAACACCACGCGCAACCAACAAATGATTTGTGTGGTAGAAACCATCCGGGATGTAATCAGTATCGAAAACACACAGCAGATGAATGGCACTTATCACGTGCTGGGAGGTATCATCTCTCCATTGGATGGCATTGGTCCGGAACAACTTACCATTCCCGGTTTAATTAAGCGTATAGAAGAGGGAGCAGTAGAAGAATTGGTTTTTGCTCTAAATCCCAATATTCAGGGAGACACCACCATCTATTATATTCAGAAAAAAATCGCCCACCTCAACTGTAAAGTTACTACCATTGCCCGCGGTATTTCTTTTGGCGGCGAACTTGAATTTGCAGATGAAATGACGCTTGCCAGAAGCATCGCCCACCGTTTACCGGTTCAGCAATATGTAAAGTAACCCTATTTCAAATGGCCTTCGCGAACAAATGGTTGGGATGTTTAACAAATTTTCTGCTCCCAATACCTAATGTTTGGATAATTTTACACCAGTAAATGTTGACGCATGAAAAAATGGATGAAAGTTTTATTATTAACTGCAGGTATTGGACTTATTGCAGGCCTGCTTATTGTATACTGGATATTCAATAAGCCTCATCGGGATGTAGCAAAAGAAATGGGAATTGCGCTAAGTGCCCAGCA
>CAIUKP010000215.1 GCA_903899675.1 uncultured Bacteroidota bacterium
GCCTATTATTTCGTTTTATTGTTTTTTGTTACTTGTTTTGGTAATTCTGCCTTTTCACAAACCCAGCCAGTAAAGTATAAGCTGCTAATAAATGAGGTAGCATGCAGTAATTTTGATTTAGTAAAAAATCATCCCGAAGACGTTACCCGTATAGAAATTGAGTTGAGAAATGGCACTCCTTTTCCCAAAGAAATTTTTGCTTTTACCAGTCTAAAGAAATTGGTTTTACGCGATTTGGAAGGCGATTTTTTAACCAGCAATTTTTGCTGTTTTTACGCAGCTGGAGGAATTAATTATAGAAGATTGTGACGATTTGCTCACTTTGCCGGAGAGTATGGGTAGTATTAAAACACTTAAGTCGGTTGAAGTACTAGAAAACTTTAGCCTGGTAAATATTCCGGAATCTTTTTACGATTTGCCCCTATTACAGCGATTAACTTTTTCTATCAGTTCAGACAGGGTATCAGAAAATATTGGCAAGCTTACCAATTTGCAGGAGTTAGGTATCGAGTTTCACAAGAAAAAAAATGACAACAATATATATTTTCCGGAGGAGATTATACAATTAACCCGGCTTAAAACTGTTGAACTGGCGGCCATGGGATTTCCAAATAAGAATACTTCTGTTTCTATTAATAATATTGTTGCCAGTGCGCAAGCAAAAGCTTTTCTAAAGACCCTACTCAAATAGAGTAGGGATTAGGTACTTATCGGATAATAGATACCGATCCGGTTAGCGTTTTACGGCCATTTTTGGGATTGATGATATAATAGTACGTTCCAATAGGAAGCAGCGCTCCATTGAAATACCCATCCCATTCCACATCATATCCGGTAGATACAAATACTTTTTGTCCGTACCGGTTAAATACTTCAATACTGGCACCCGGATAACTTTCTAAGTATTGAATACGCCAGGTGTCGTTAATGCCGTCTCCATTTGGAGAGAACGCATTGGGTACCAGCGGTGACTTTAATACCTTAACAAAAACGGTATCACTCACACTGCAACCTCCTATTCCGGTAAGGTTGAGTTGGTAAGTTATATCATCGGGTGGAGTTGATTTTGGATAAGCGATGGTGGCGGTATCCAGATAGGTGGCTGGCGTCCAGTTAAACTGAAGCTGGGTGCCGTAAAATATCGGCTTTAAGGTAATGGTTCCTCCTTCCAGTACTTTCACATTGTGGGTTAATTGTAAAACCGGATAAGGATGAACCGTAACGGTGGCAATGCTTGTATCACTTACACATCCTTTTCCGTCTTTAATATATAGTTGGATGGTGAACTTTCCTGAATCTGCAAATTGTTTACTTGGGTTTTGAACAACTGAATTATCTCCCTTGCCTAAATTCCAAAACCATTGGGTAACTGGCGCGGAAACGCTAATGCTCTTATCAATAAATTGTATCGTTCCCCCTACACATACTTCCGATGGTTTGGTTTCAAATTTAGCTGCGGGCTGCGGATAGATGGTATTCATCAATTTTGTAAGTGAATCGATACATCCATCTTTTGAAGTGATAGTTAGTTGTACCGGATAAGGCCCCAGGGCTACATATTGATGGGTAGGATTTTGTAAGGTTGAAAGCGAGGGTTCATTGGGATCGTTGAAATTCCAGCGATAACTGAACAAGGCTTCACTTTTATCGGCTATGGTAGATTGATTGATAAAATTACCTTTTCCATCGGGTAAACAAACTGTTGGCAATTGAAATGCAATGATAGGCAGCGGATTAATTTTGATGGTTTGTTGAATAATAGAACTTACACAGCCACTGTCGGTAATTACCTGTAAACTAGCAGCATAATTGCCTGCAGCAGCGTAAGTATGTGTAAAGTTATTGCCGTTTAATTGTGTTTGCGTTTGCCCATCCCCAAAAATCCAATTGCGAGTTACAATTTTGCCTACTCTTGGCAATGAGCTATCGGTAAACGTGAGTAGATTTTTTTCGCAGGCCACACTTCCAACTCCCCAGCGGGCAATAGGCGAAGGCCATACCGTAATATTGCGAATTGCTGAATCTCTGCATCCCTTATCGCTAACATGCAGATATTTGATAGCAAATGTGCCCGGTCCCGAAACGGCGGGATTGAATAGTCCCTTTACGGGATCAACAATTCCAGTACCTGAATACACCGGAATGCCCGGCGTACTTGCAAACGAAGTGGCTGTTGGGGAAATTGCCTGTATTGCTGCATCGTTACAGATACTATTGGGAACAGCAAAACTCACTTTAGGGCTCCTATTGAGCGTAATGGTTTGTGTAAAACTACTTTGGCAGGCGGAGGCATTTCCTGAGAAGGCGGTTAATTTAACCTTATACGTTTTTGTTGCAGGAGCTTGGAAATCGATATACTTATTCGAATAGGTTTTAATTTGCTCCGGGCTTTGGTCAGTAACAAATGTTACCGGCGCGTTATCAAAATCCCACCTGATTTCTAGTTTAGACAGATTACCAAAGTCAACAGTAGAAGTATTTATTAACCTAACCGAGTCATTCCCACATAATCCGGCTTCGTTTATAATGGTAAAGGATGATTTTGGGGTAGATCCATTAACGGTTAATTCATTAGATAACGAGTCTTTACATCCATCCGCACTCGTAACCAATAAAGTAGTCAGGTACTTGTCTGATTTGGTTACCAGCACCCGGGCATTTTGAACGTTGTCTTTAACAAAAACTGGTTGGGCATTGTTGAGCTTTCCTTTATCTATTCTCCATTTCCAGGTTAAGCCGGATAATTTGTTATCTGCAATAGTAGTAGTATCCAACAGGTCGGCTGCGGCATCGGCCAAACATATTTCTGGTAATATAAAGCCAACTTTTGGTAGGGGGTTTATTTTTTGTATCCGCTTTAGGGTATCACTTTTACAACCCTTACTGCTCGTAACCTGCAGTTGTATGGTATAGTTACCCCAGGGTGAAAAAATATGATCGAATGCAGCAGCCGTTGATTTGTTTTCTTTTACACCATCCCCAAAATCCCACCACCAATTATTGATAGTTCCAGCATTGGCTGCGGAAGCATCTGAAAAAACAACTGCACGTTCTGCACAGGAGGTTGAAACAATACTATACTGAGCAGTGGGTAAGGGATTTATTACAATGGAAGAAACCAGTGTGTCACTCACACAACCCTTATCAGTGATGGTATACAAACTGATTGGGTAAGTACCTGCAGCAGCATATAAATGAACGGGATGCTGAATGGTGTCGATAGTTGCATCTCCCCAACTCCAGCGCCACTTTGCAATTGTGCTTCCTTTTCCGTCTGAATTATCAGTAAAATAACTACTGTCTCTCAAGCAATTTTCCGCATTAAAAGTAAATGTCGTTTTTGCCTGTGGGTAAATGGATTGAATGGTTTTCCGGGCACTATCTATACATCCGTAGGGGGTAGTAACGGTTAATTGTATGTCGAAAGGACCAGTTTGTTTGTATCGGTAGATGGGATTTGCAATGGAGTCGATACCGATACCATCTCCAAAAATCCATCGGTATGCAAAGTTTCCAGAGCCATCTGCAATCGTTGTTGAATCGTAAAACCGCGCTATCCCATCGGGCAAGCATACAATAGGTACATTGAAGTTGGGTTGGGGTATGGGCCGAATGGTAAGGGTACGGGAGAAAGCTTCACTTAAACATCCTGAGGCATTTTCCACAAATAATTTTACTGAATAAGTGCCTGTGGAAGTAAAAGAAATCACCCGGGTAGCACCTGTACTTTGTACATCCGTTCTGCCATCTCCAAAATCCCAACGCCACTTTGTAATTGATCCAGATGAAATGGTAGAAGCATCTGTAAATGTGAGTGATTTGTTTAGGCAGGTAGCATCATTCATTTCAAATTTGGCTACCGGTGAACCCGTAATAATTAATGGAATGGTAGTATCCCCTACGCAGCCAAAATCTGTGATGGGTCGGTATCGGATATTGTAATTGCCGTCTTTCGTATATATATGTGTTGGATTTTTCAGCGAGTCGGTGGTTCCATCGCCCCAATTCCATAATCCATTTACCACGGTACTATTTACCAGGTCGGTGGAAGTGTCGGTAAATTGAATGGGTTTTCCTAAACAGAAAACTGTTGTTACGCTGAAGTTGGCTCTTGGCAAAGGATTTACTACAACTGGAATAACATATTCTGCATTCGAACTACTACATCCATCCGGTGATGGGTTGGTAGCAAATAGTCGGATAGTATCATTGCCGGCAGTGGTGTACACAAAATCTTTTCGCGTGGGACCATTGGCTGGACTAAAATAATACAGTTGTTTGCCATTTACTATGGGGGTGCTGTCGGGCACCGGAGGGGTGAGGGGTCCGATATTGGTGTTCGGACTTATTTTAGTGCTCCCTCCAAAATCCCAGGCAATGGAAGTGGGCAAATAGGATAAGGGCACAGAAAATTGAAATTTTGAGCCAACACAGGTAGCTGCAAAATCGAGTCTTGAATAGGGGTTTTGAAATATGGGTGCGTACAAATCCTTGATATTGGTACCCGCATTGTACCCATAACTTTCCGCTGATCCAAATCCATAAGCGATGGCATTATAGCCGGTATCAGAATACAAGGCATGGGATCCGCTGGTAACCTGAAAAATGGCATACGAGTAGTCTGCGTCCCGCGGATGTTGCGTAAAACTTGAGCTCTTGGCAACCCCATCTAACTTAAAAGAAGCTACTCCTCCTTTTTTGATGATTACGTTGATATAGTGTTGAATGATTTTATCGTGTGAGGTAGAGTTGAGGGTAATTTTATTGATGGTTTGTTCTACCGGACTCAAATAAATCATTTCAGGGTCGCCATAGGTATTCGAATTGCCGTCTGTGCCCTGCGTATTGCAATATTGCGCAACTGTGATGGGCTTGTCAGCTTCTATCAGATTCCAAACTCCGGCAGTAGTATTGGCAACAGCAATTCCATTGCCGGGGATTGATAGAACCGTGCTGTTTTTCAGTTCATAAAAAAAGCCTCTTTGTAATAAACTACTGGGAATTTCGGTGCCGTTCAATTTTACTTTGGTAAGTGGGTCACTTACGCATATTCTATAATAATTGTTTGGTTGTGAGCCGGTAGGGGCGGTAAGATATTTTAAGCCCCAGGCACTGGCAGGGGTGGCTTGTGCAAAAAGATTGTCGGCACTTCCGGTTTGATTGTTGTTGGTGCTGGGATTAGTAGAGGCTGCGCCTATACTCATCTTTCCCGAACCACAAAAAACCGCAATTTTTTTACAGGCGCCGCTATTGCTGATTGTTCTGATGCGCGTACCGGTTAAATCAGTTCCTTTGGTGCCGGAAGTGGTGCCCATGATACTATATACCTGTCCCTGTGTTAAGTTTACCTGAAATGGCGCTAAGGAAGCACCTCTTTTCGTTGCATCAGCAGGTGTTATTTCTACGGTTGTTGTTCCCTCTTCTACTGCAACCACAAAGGCAAATGAATTGGCGAAGCTGGCATTGGAAGCCTGGTTGTAAACAATCGCATAATATTCTTTTCCTAAGGTATTAGTAGGATATAACAAAGTGGCTCCCGATACACTGGCATTGTAAATATGGGCATACGCTACAATGTCTACATCACTGTAAACGTGAATACCGCGGCTATAATATCCAGTGTCTACGATTCTACTATCCTGTGCACCTGTTTTAGGCATGGGCGTAGTTTCAGTAACCTGATTCGCGAGTACCTGAAAAGTTTGTTTGTAACCAACGCCCGGAATTTCTACAGTAACGGTAGCATTTTTATCAGAAGTAAAATAGAGTACCATGTCTTGCGCATTCACAGCCGTTCCGCTAACGCCGGCACCCATGTTCACGTGGAAACCATATCCCAGCCAAAAATCCTTTCCTTTATTAGAAAAATTTTGTGCCTCCAAATTCCCAAAGAAAAAGGAAAGAATAATTACCAGCAAACC
>CAIUKP010000216.1 GCA_903899675.1 uncultured Bacteroidota bacterium
CGCAATGGAAAGGGTTGCAACAGATAATGAATTAAAAGCGAATCAACTATTCACACCCTATCAGCATGTGCAACACTTGAAAGTAGCATCCGATAATAATCTTACCATTGGAAAAAACAGACTAAGCATTTTACTGGCTTATCAGCAAAACAAAAGAAGAGAATATGGGAATCCATCCAGTTCGGCTGTACCTGATTTGTATTTTCAGCTTTCCACCTTTAATTACAATATTCAATATCATACAGAATCTAACAACGGATGGAAAACAGCCTTTGGAATGAGTGGTATGCGTCAGCAGAATAAAAATCTGGCAGACGAAGTAATTATTCCAGCCTATCACCAGTTCGATTGGGGAGGATTTGTATTGGCTCGAAAAACTTTTCAAAATCAATTTACCATAAGTGGGGGCATACGATATGACTACAGGAACCTAAACACAGACGCTTATGAAGAGGGCGGTACCCTTCGGTTTAACCAACTGAAACAACAGTTTTCTAATTGGAGTGCCAGTGCCGGTATAAGTTATGAGGCCTCAAAATTGGTTGTTTGGAAGCTAAACCTTGCCCGAGGGTTTAGGGCCCCTTCAGTGGCTGAACTAACGAGCAACGGTGCCCACGAAGGAACCAATCGCTATGAATATGGCCAGAGGAATTTACAATCCGAAACCTCACTTCAATTGGATGGGGGTGTAGAAGTAAATACCGAACACATTTCAGTAGGCGTTAATTTGTTTTATAACCGAATTGCTAACTACATTTTCTACAGAAAATTGATAGGGCGTTCTGGTGGGGATTCACTGGTTAATTATAACGGATCGATAATTCCGGCTTTTACATTCAGTCAATCACCTGCTTTTCTATATGGCACTGAAATTCATATAGATATACATCCCCATCCGCTGGATTGGCTGCATTTTGAAAATAACTTATCCTTAGTTAGAGGTTTATTTAATCAAAAAATAGATGGAAGCGACCAAATACCCTTTATTCCCGCAGCCCGATGGACCAGCGAATTGAGGGGCAATTTTAAAAAAGTAACTGCTGGCATAAAAAATGTGTATGCTAAACTTTTATTAGATCAAACTTTTGAGCAGCGTAACATATTTACCGGATATGAAACAGAAACGGCTACTACGGGGTATGCATTATTAAACGCAGGACTGGGAGCTGACCTAGTTAAAAAGAACAAAACCATACTGAGCTGGTATATCGCCCTTAATAACCTAACAGATGTGGCTTATCAAAGCCATCTTAGCAGATTAAAATACACCGATGAAAACCTCGCTACCGGTAGGATGGGAGTATTTAATATGGGAAGAAATATTATGGTGAGAATTTATATACCTATTTCAGGAAAACTATAATAAACTGACTAATAAATTCTGTTTCAAAAATCAATAGTTGCAAAAAATATGGATAGTAAAGAATATAATTTTTTATAGCCTGGAACAAAAAATTCATACAAAGTGGCACGTTAACTTTGTATGAATTTTTGAATTAAAAAATATATGAAAAAGTATTGCCATAAATTTCCAATAATATGATAGAATCAAATGTTGCCATATTTTCCTCACCAGAAAGTAAATTGTCCATTGAAACTGTACCAATACCATCCTTAAAACACCAGGAGATATTGGTAAAAATTGAGTACACTACATTGTGTAGAAGTGATTTATACACCTATACCGGCCTCAGAAAAGAAAAATCACCAACGATATTAGGTCATGAAATAGTTGGAAGAATTGCCGCATTTGGTCCGGAGGCATTATCTGTTGATCTTTCGAATAATCCATTACAATTAGGTGACCGAATCACCTGGGCTATATTTGCCAGCAATCCTGATTCAGCTTATTCAAAAAGGGGAATGCCACAAAAATCGGATGATTTATTTAAATATGGTCATGAACAAATTACGCCAACCAGTCATTTGCATGGAGGATTAAGTGATTATATTATTTTGAGAAAAAATACGCCCATCATTAAAATAAATGAGCAGGTACCATTGGCAGTTGCTGCTCTTATCAATTGTGCTGTAGCAACCGTAGCCGGCGCTATGAGAATTGCGGGCGATATCAACCATAAAAATATTTTAATCTGTGGTACGGGAATGTTAGGGATTGTTGCCTGTGCAATGGCGAAATCCATGGGAGCAGCAGTGATTAATACGATAGATACCCAGCTTAGCAGACTGGAAAAAGCAAAATTATTTGGAGCTGAAAATATATGTTGCATTTCTAATGAATCAACTGATTTGATTTCAGCATTTAAAAATCAAACTGGCAAAGAACTTTCAGTGGATGTCGTTTTTGATATTACCGGATCATCATTGGTAATGAAGCAAAGTTTAGATGCACTTACTATTGGTGGAACTGCCGTTTGGATTGGAGCTACCTTTCCACAAAAGAAAACGCCAGTAGATGCTGAAAAAATGGTTAGAAAAATACTTTCTATCAAAGGACTGCACAATTATAATGACCAAGATTTACTAGCGGCGGTAGATTTCATTGAAACCAATTACAACAAATATCCTTTTGAAGAATTAGTATATCAAGGATTTGACTTACACTCCATTAATGAAGCATTTCAATTAGCAGTGAATAGTAATCATTTTAGAATTGGAGTTAAGGGAAAGTAAATTATACTTCCCAATATTTAGAGGATGGTGTATGGTTATCACTAAATGATTCTATCAATCCAAATTATGTTATTTAACAGGTTAAGCAGGTTGCAAGATTAAAAGAAGGGTTGAGTAATAACATTCATTTTTCTTACAAGTATCAAAACAAAATGCAGGCATCTAAAAACATCAACCAACTTCCATTTAAATGGATTTTTTATGCTGGTTTTGCAGCGTTTATAACGTATTGCAGCATGTATGCTTTTAGAAAACCCTTTGCCGCAGCTACATTCTCTGGCTATACCTTTTTAGGTATGGATTACAAAATATTACTAATTATCATCCAAGCGATAGGCTATACTGCCTCAAAATTCATTGGAATACGCTTTGTTACCGAACTAAAGCCTGAGAAAAGAATTCAAACGTTGTTAGTATTGATTCTTATTTCTTGGATTGCATTGTTTTTATTTGCGATGGTACCTGCACCCTATAATATTATATTTTTTTTGGCAAATGGATTACCCTTAGGATTAATTTGGGGTATTGTATTTAGCTTTCTTGAGGGTAGGCGGTATACAGAAATTTTAGGTGCTATGATGGCCAGTAGTTTTATTTTCGCCTCAGGCATTGTAAAGTCGGCAGGTCGCATGTTGATTGAGCAGTTGAAAATTACTGAATTTTGGATGCCGTTTTTTGCCGGATTACTTTTTATTCCGCTTTTACTAGTAGGCATTTTTATGTTACAAAAAATTCCCGCAAGAACTGATGAAGATGAGCAATATCGTACCAAAAGAATGCCCATGAACAAAGAGGATAGAAATAAGTTTTTCAGAACATTCGCACCAGGAATAATTTTATCAATTTTGATTTACGTGGGCCTAACTATCATCAGAGACCTGAGAGATAATTTTGCAGTAGAATTATGGACTGATTTAGGTTTTACAAATATTCCTGCACTTCTTTCACTTACAGAAGTGCCCATTGGATTATCAGTTTTATTAATCATCGGATTAATGATGTTAATAAAAAATAATTCGATTGCATTTTTTACAAATCAAATGATAATTTTTTCAGGGGGTATCCTATTATTAACCTGTACGCTATTGTTTATGCAGCATTTGATAAGCCCTATCAGCTGGATTATTCTAATGGGCTTTTCTATGTACTTGCCTTATATATCATTTCATGTGATGTTTTATGAAAGATGGATTGCACTCTTTAAATACAAGAGTAATATAGGTTATCTCATGTATATTAGTGATGCGTTTGGATATTTAGGCAGCACAGTGGTTTTATGTTGTAAAGGGGCAGGATTCACAACCAACAACTGGACCAACTTTTTTTGTAACGCAGGAATAGCAATAGGTATTTTAATAGTAGTAAGTAGTCTGGTTTCTAGTTGCTATTTTTACCAGAAACAAAAAAAGTTGTATCTTAACAATGTACCTTTTGATTGATTACACAAAATATTTATGTTGAGTAGGTTTTCTATTATCTATACTTTTCTACCGTCTTTTTTATTTTTACTTCATATTCCAATAAATGGAAGCGGAAATACTTTACCCATAATCTTTAGCGATACATTAGCTCCCATACTTTCAGTAAAAATCGGCAACCAAATCTGGATGACGCAGAACCTGAAAGTGGCGCATTTTCGCAATGGCGATTCGGTTCCCTATGCCAAAACCGCGGAAGAATGGGAAAAAGCAGGCAAGGAACAAAAACCCGCCTGGTGTTATTATAACAACGACCCTGCCAACGACAGCAAGTATGGAAAACTATACAATTGGTATGCTGTAAATGATCCGCGAGGACTGGCTCCTGCGGGTTGGCATATACCCAGTGATGTAGAATGGAAGCAATTAACGGATTTTATAGGCGGCAATGAAGCAGCAGGCAAAAAATTGAAAAGCGTAAGTGGGTGGGAACTCAACGGAAATGGAACCAATGAAAGTGGGTTTAACGGATTGCCGGGTGGCTATCGATACGATTATGGATTTTTTAATTATGGAGGCCTATTTGCTGTTTGGTGGGCCTCGCCGGTTAATTATACCAGTTTTGCCTGGCTCTACTATCAGGCATATAATTTTGGAAATGCTTTCCGCTATTTCCCTAATAAGAGTTTTGGATTTTCGGTACGCTGTGTAAAAAACTAAGCAAGTTCAGATCATGTTAGTTGCCGCTCATAAAATGATTACTATACCCATAGCTAAACAAAAAATTATTGAACCGCCAATACATTCAACTGAACGGTAACCGGAGAAGATAATATCCAACTCGATTCTCCCACGCCAAAATCAAGTCGGTTCAATTGCATTTCACCTATAAAGCGATATCCCGATTTTTCTTTTTTAGCCTGAAATGGAAAACTAATGGGCTTACTCACTCCCTTGATGGTTAGTATGCCTTGCATACGATATCCTGAATGATCTACAAGTGCTGCTATTTGAGTAGATTGAAAATTAATAACCGGAAAGGCTAGCACATCTAAAAAATCACTTTTTTTAATGTGATTATCTCGCCCTTTTGAGCGCGTATCAATAGTAGTTACATCAACAGTTATTTTACAATAAGAAGTACTGAGTTTGGCTTCATCAAACAAAATAGTTCCGCGCAAACCACTAAGCGTACCTCCTGTATTGATACCCATATTTTTAATCCGAAACTGAATACTAGATTGCTCGGATACTGGTTGTAAAGTTTGGGCGCTACCTGCAATTCCAAAGGTTACAAGCACACAAGTGAAGCAAACAGCAAGGAAATATCTCATAAAAATATTACAACGGGGCAGAAAAAAAGTTCACTGATCTATTAATGCTCTTTTATTTTGGCAATAGCAAAGTTTGAGACGCTTTCACTCCCAGAATATTTTTTTTGGTATAATAAGCTGGAAAGTATTGATCATTAGCCCAGGTTTCAAATAAATTTTTATAAAAAGGACTCTTCGGATCGCCCGACTGGCCGGGTGAATTGATCAGCAAAGTTTTATCCCAGTCCTTAGTATCTATCAATATCCGAAAACTGGCACCACTCACTTGATTATCGGTTCCACCGGTTGAACCGGGGGTTTGTCCATTCCCGCCTCTGGGCAAAGGACCTATATTCAGCAGCGGCTGCAGATTGCCATTTACCAAATGTGACAGCGGATGTTCCAGCTTAATGTGTTTGTAGTTGGCTTGTCCATATACCCAACCTTCCATATTAGCTCCTAACTTTTTTTGTAAGTTCTGTACCGATTTTTTAAAAGCAAGTAATAATAAATCATTTCTGCTTTGTATTGCATTTTCACCAAAATAAAGTGCCGGATTTTCTAAGCGCTCAATCAGGCTCGTTAATTGAAAGCTCACGTAGCTTCGAATACTTTCCGGAATAAATCGTTGGGTACAGGCTGCTGCGATTTCCTTTTCCCAGGCCACATAAATTCCGGCGGCGATACTGTTTTTATCCAACACATAATTCCAGTTTCTAAAATAGGCGATGGCATTTTGCAGGAGGGTATCGGTAATAAGTACACTTTGTAAAAGCGGAACCAATTTACTGGCGGGGATAGAATAATAATCTGTTTGCAATGCCCCCATGGTTGGTAAATCAATGGCGGATTTTTGAGAAAGTACCCGATTAATTCGGTCGCCCCTGAAAGGATCGGCCCAGGTATAGCCAATTGCATCCCATCTGTTATACGTTGCTGGCGTTACGTTTTGATTAGCAGTGGCAAAAAAGCCTTGCTCCGGATTTAGCAGATGGGGTCTTTCCTTGATAGGTAAAAAGCCATCCCACTCAAAGCGGCCGTCTCCTGAAACGGGCACATACCCACTGAAATTTTTCCGAACGGGTATTATGCCTACTGCCTGCCAACCAATATTCCCTTTTTTATCAGCCCAAATCATATTTTCACCCGGAATATGGCTATAAGAACAAGCTTCCCGAAAATTCTCCCAATTAGTGGCCTGATCTATTCGAAGCGAAGCAAGATAAGGTGCTCCGCCTGGCTCCAACCACGCAGCCCGAACAGCAAATGCCTTGCCGGTTGCTGAATCTATATAACAAACAGGACCGTGCAGCGTGTAGGCATGATCTACTATAACGGGCGCACTGTTTTTAACCCGAATGGTATCGCGGATAATTTTCATATCCACCCATTTTCCTTTATGCCAGTATTGGTGGAGGTTATTTTTATTCAAATCATATACATACAGATCTTCCCCATCAGTTTCAAAAATTGTGAGACCCCATGCACCGTATTCGTTATGCCCTATAGACACACCCGGTATTTCGGGCTCTCCTGCGCCAATTACATTCCATCCGGGCGCAACCAGGTGAACCATATACCGAAGAGAAGGAACGGCAATTTTTCGATGCGGATCATTGGCTAATAAAGGATATCCACTGGCAGATTTTTTGCCAGATACAATCCAATTATTACTGCCCTCCCTTTCCTGCGCTTGCAAAAACAAATCTGGCTCGGGGAGAATAGACGAATTCATTACGGCATCATCGTCTTTTTCTCCAATATCCGAGGGTTGAAAAATTAAATCTTTACGATAGGCATTGTAAAGTGCTAAAATATCTTTGTTCAACAGATCAGTGGGAATGGTGCTATCGATGGTAAGATTGGGTTGCTTGGGATGAAACCACACGATATCCTTCACTTTATCAGCCCCCACTTTGGCAACAGCTCGTGCCAGGTTCAGTTCCTGCGTGATATTACCTAATAAACCCTGGTGGCGAGATATTACAACAGCGGGTGTCCATTCACCTGGTTGAATTTTCAACAAGGAAAACTCAAGAGGTAAGAGGTTAGGATTTTGTTTTACTTCTTTGATATAGGCATTTACGCCTTGCACATAGGCCTGTATAATGGCAACTCCCCGGGGATGGTATTTTTCCAAGTCTTTATTCAAATCACTCCGATATTGAAATAAGCGGGTACCAATATCTCGTTTCAGCTCTCGGGGTCCGAAAATTTCGGCAGTGGTGCCAGTAGCCTGCCTTCTCCAAATTTCAAATTGAAACAGTCGGTCTTTGGCAGCACAATAACCCTGTGCAAAAAACAAATCATGTTCATTTTTCGCATAGATATGATTAATGCCCCATTTATCGCGAATCACTTCTACTTGACCTATCAGTCCCCCTGTTGTTAATTTTTTTACTTCGTTAGCAGTTGACGCCTGATTTTGAGCAGACACAAAACAGGCCGAAATCAATTGCAGGGATAATAAAATCAGAGAAATTTTTAGAAAACGTAGCTTCATGAAGGGGATTTAAGGGATATAATATAAGCAAAATTTTGATAAAATAATCAAAAACCTAGTTCCAGGCATACTTAGTGCCGAAAATGACAAGATTACTAAAATTTCGTAACTGAGAAAACACCTGCGTTATACCTCCAATTCAAATAAACTAACCACTGCATTATGATAATGTTGTGGTAATCCATCCGTATTAGTCAAATGGGAGAGACCCAAAAACTGAAACCCACAGCCTGTATAGTGTTTAATTAATTTATGGTTCTCGCCTACCGTATCCATGCGAACAAACCGCTTGCTATGCTGGGTTGCATACAGGGTAGCCCACGCTACAATTTTTTTTACAAAGCCGTTCCCTCTAAAATTAGGATGGGTAGTTATCCTGTGAATATAAACAGATGGGTCGAGATCCTTAGCTTCCCAAATCAAGGGGTCTGAAAAAGTGGTAGCCCAAATACATACCACCTCCCCATCTATTATCATTTTCCATTGTCGATTCTCTAAAATTTCTTGAATAACCATTTCTCTGTCAAATTCCGGCCAATGGCTAATGAATCTTTCTTTTTGGTAATCGATAGCAGACCTATAAAGGCTAAGTATCAACTCCAAATCTTCCGGTAAACAATTTTGAATCATCTTACATCACGTATAATAAAGTTCTAATATAGTAACAAATTCGGAAATCTATATAAGTCATACTCCTTTTCAAAATTACTGATCAGCGTCCGATGAATAGGAGAATTATTTCGGGTTTTGATTGCCTAGGAAGCAAATGATTTTCTAGGTATTTAGAAGGTATCCTCTACCCATATTTACAGATCCGCCCCTCCGGATGTTACAGTAAAAGAGCGCCTACAATATATGAATTGAAGTTGCAGTTACGATCAAATTTTTTTCATTAACTTGTCTAAAAATATACTTGCATGCAAAAGATAGCCGCTTTCTTGCTCTGCCTATTAATATGGGGAGCCCCCTCCAAAGCCCAGAAAAAAAATTTAAGTGCCGAAGACTATGGTAAATGGCAAAGTATCGGTGCCAGTGAATTATCGCCTAACGGTAACTGGATTGCTTATCAAATAATAGTTCAGGAAGATAACGACAGTTTATATGTGGTAAACCGTTCAACTAATAAAACCTATAAATTGGCTTTTGCCAGCAGCCCTGAATTTTCGAGAGACAATCAATGGTTGGCTTATAGAATTGGACTTCCTTTTAAAGAAGCCGAAAAATTAAGAGATCAGAGCAAACCGATTGAATATAAAATGGGCTTATTGAACCTTTCTACCGGTAAAATTGAAAGCATTGCCAATGTGACTCGTTTTGGATTTTCAGAAAATGGCCAATTTTTAGCGGTGAATGTAGCGCCACCTAAAGACAACAAAGACAAGGGTAGTGTTCTGCTGGTTAAAAATTTAAGCGATAGTTCTACCAGAACCATCGGCAATGTAACGGAATATGCTTTCAATAAAAAAAGCGACTATTTATCCTATATAGTAGAATCGGCTAACGTTGCAGGCAACTCTGTTGAATTATTTAATTTACTTACTTATACGCTAAAAGTAGTAGCCAGCGATACATTGAAATTTTCTAAATTAACCTGGGCGAAAAATGGTGGTGGATTTAGCTTTTTCAAAACATTTAAAAAAGAGGGATTTGAGGAAGAAAATGCGCAAGTGTATAGCTGTACCAACTTGAGTAATCCTACAATTGCGGTTTTTGATCCACTAAAAACAACTGCCTTTCCTTCAGGTATGAGAGTACATAATTTATCTACCCTCCGAATGAGCGACGATATGAGTGCCGTATTTTTTGGTGTTCAAAGCTGGACAGTTACGTCTAAAAAAGAAGAAAAAAAACCCGGGGATAGTTCGAAAATAAAACAAGATAGCTTACAACTAGAAACAGCTAAAAAATCGATGAAATCGGATAGTAAATTAGCCGATGTTTGGCACTGGAAAGATGCAGAAATTCAGCCTCGCCAAAAAATTACTTACCAGCAAGATA
>CAIUKP010000217.1 GCA_903899675.1 uncultured Bacteroidota bacterium
ACCAAGATCAGATTGATGAAACGGCCGAGCAATACCTCCATTTTGTGATGGACGGCGCCGATCGGATGAAGCGATTAATTACCGACTTGCTAGAATATTCCCGCATAGGATCTAACAAAGGCGTATTAGAACCCATAGATACGGCCGCCTTAATGCAGGAAGTAGAAGAGGTTTTTGTAAATCGAATTGGAGAGTGTGAAGCCACTATTATCTGTAAGGAGCTACCAGTAATTAGGGGAAATAAAACCCAGCTTTTTCAATTATTTCAGAATCTGATAGGCAATGCTTTAAAATACGTGGGAAATGAGAAGCCCGTGGTTATTGTGCAAGGTGTGGAAGAGGAGCAACATTATCTTTTTTCAGTGTCGGATAATGGAATAGGAATCAAGCCTATGTTTTTTGAGAAAATATTTGTGCTTTTTCAGCGTTTACATCATAAGCATCAGTATGGGGGTACAGGAATCGGGTTATCAGTTTGCAAAAAGATAGTAGAAAAGCACGGCGGTAAAATTTGGGTAACTTCCCAACCCGATCAAGGAAGCAATTTTTATTTTACCATCAGTAAAGAAATAGAAGAACAAACCAGTTTTGTACCATAAATATATCGCAGGAAAGATCGCATCAGTTTATTCTCAAAAACCAACGAATGACGCTTCAGCAACAGCAACTTTCCATTCTAATTGTAGAAGATAATCCAGGAGATCTTTATCTGCTGGAAGAAAATCTATCCCTTACCCGGTTACAAATCGGGCGGGTTTATAAAGCCCGCAGTGTTGAAGAAGCCATTACTATGTTGAGTGAGTATTTTATCAACATGATTCTGCTAGATCTTTCTCTGCCGGATAGTACCGGTTTCGATTCTTTTGTTCACATCAACGAATACGCTGCCGGCATTCCCATTATAGTGTTAACCGGATTGGCAGATATGGAACTCGCCCTTGAAACTATGGCCAATGGCGCGCAGGACTATTTAATTAAAGGGGAATACGACGAACGATTATTGTATAAGTCAATTCAGTACAGCGTTGAAAGAAATCGGATTTTAGAGAGTTTACGGGAAAGTAGTGAAAGCTATCGCAACCTGTTTTTTAATAATCCATTGCCAATTATTATTTGGGATCTGGAAAATTTTCAGGTACTGGAAGTAAATGATGCTGCCCAAAATCAATATGGGTATAGCCGCGAAGATTTTTTATCGAAAACGGTAATCGAACTGGGGCATGCAAGCGAATATACCCGCCTGCACGAAACGGCTCGTGTATTCCGGGATACCGACCTAATGAAGGAAACCGCCTTGTGGACTCACTTGAATAAGGCACAGGATTTTATGATAATGGATATCTCTTCCCATAAAATTGAGTACAAGGGGAATCTTTCCATTTTGGCCATACAGAACGATATCACTGAAACTATTCACCTGCAAGAAAAATTGGAAGAAGAAAAAATTCTCAAGCAGAAAGAACTGAATGAAGCCATTATAAAAGTTCAGGAAAAGGAACGGTATGAAATTAGTACCGAGTTGCATGATAATGTAAATCAGCAACTCACAGTGGCAATGATGTATATTGCCTCTGCTCAGCAACAACTTGGTACAGAATCGGACCTGCTGAAGCAATCGCAAACTTTTGTATTAAATGCAATTGAAGAAATTCGGAAACTTTCTCAAATATTAGTTACCCCATTGATTAGGCATTTTGGATTAAGTAAGGCCATTGAGGGATTGTTGGATGATATAAACGCTGTGAATACTTTTCAGATTGATTATCGTTGTGAAACCTTTTATGAGGATAATATTTCCTACGAATTCAAGCTCAATACCTTTCGCATTGTTCAGGAGCAGATGAATAATATTATCAAGTATTCAAAAGCGGATGAAGTAAGTATTGTACTTGCGCGTAATGAGCAACAAATTCTTTTAACTATTGCCGATAATGGTGTTGGATTTGATGTGAACCTTCCACGAAAAGGTATTGGATTGCATAATATAGCCAGCCGTTCGGATGTGTACAATGGAGTGTTAGATATTCAGTCTTCTCCTGGAAATGGATGTCGGATGCAGATACGCTTTCCTTTTAAGGACTTACAATCTGCCTAAGGTAGCTTACTTTTCAATGGGGGCTTCTACTGCCGCTAGGTACTTCTTTCGAATTATCTCCTGTACTGGCTGATTGGCTATTTTACTTTCCAGCCATGAAATGATATCGAGATACATAAATGCCCGATTACCCGTACTACTCTTTTCCAAGGGCCTAAGTTCGGAAAGTAAGGATTCGAATTTCGGTTGTAACTGCTTGGGCGAAAAGCGGAAAGCAGATTGTAAGAAGCCGAAGATTTTTTCTTCTACAATACTTAGGTTATTCATTTTATACATGAATCTATAAACAGATTTGAGTAGGTACTCCAGCAATTCGAAATTGCCAATTTCATAGTGTGCAATCAGGTGA
>CAIUKP010000218.1 GCA_903899675.1 uncultured Bacteroidota bacterium
ATGGCATCGGTAATTAATCCATCTTTAATATTTCCCGGAGAAGGATTCATTGAAAAACTAGAACCAGCAGCTATTACCTGAGATTCATAGTTTTTCATCAGTCGTATGAATTTCTCAGCATGTACTTGCGATTGAGTACGATTGATTAGTTCCTGTTCTACCCCACATAGCTCAGGAAATTCTGCCAGTAAAACCTTTCCGCCCAAAGCTACCAATAGATCTGCACAGTATCCAACTGCCGGATTGGCCGTAATTCCACTAAAACCATCACTACCCCCACATTTTACGCCTATGCATAATTTATCTAAACCTGCCGCCTTTCTGTTACTTTTATTAGCCGCTATCATGCCATTAAAAGTAGATCGGATGGCATCTGCAATCAATAACTCTTCGCTTGCATAAGACTGCTGCTCGAAAATATAAAGGGGTTTATCAAAAGTAGGATTGTATTGCGCCAGATCGCGTTGAAAGTCGGCCACCTGTAAATTTTGGCATCCTAAACTTAATAGTGTAATTCCCGCAACATTAGGATGATTGGCATAGGCCACCAACAATTTGCTCAGTGTAGCAGCGTCCTGGCGTATACCTCCACATCCACCCTGGTGAAATAAAAACTTAATGCCGTCGATATTTTTAAAAAATCTAGTTGTTTCAGAAGGAGTAGGAGAAAAATCAACTTTTTCCAACGTTTCACCTTGTTGATAAGCTTTAAGCAACTGATCTGCAAAATCGCGGTATTTATGCGAGGTGGCATATCCGAGGGTTTGATGCAATGACTCTTTAATTACTTCTAAATTGCGGTTCTCGCAAAAAACGGTAGGAATAAATAACCAGTAATTTGCAGTGCCCACTCTCCCATCTGAACGATGGTATCCCATAAATGTTTTTCCTTCAAAATTAGAAATATCGGGAGGCTGCCAATTGTAAGAAACGCCCTTCCATCCATAATCACTTGAAGCATGATGAACATTTTCGGTACTTACTCGCTGCCCTCGCTGTACGTTACAAGTAGTTTTACCAATTAAAACCCCATACATAATTACAGGTTCATTTGCCGAAAGACTCGTAGTGAAAAATTTATGTTTGGCTGGAATCAGCTCTAACAATTCAAATTTTTCACCCTGGTGAGTAACAGAAGTATGCGGTAGTAAATTAGTGAGTGCTACCAGCACATTATCGGAAGGATGTACTTGTAAAACATCATGAATCATATACCACTGATTTTTGAGTTAATAACATTTGAACTACATGTAAAACGCCATATTGTATACAATTTTCTAATTGCATTTGAACGGCAGCTAACCAACCGGGTAGTTGGGTTAAATCGGTACCCCATAAATTAATATCCGACAATACCTGTTGGGCAACAGATGCTGCATTGTTCAATTTCCAATAGGAATGTAAAGTAGAAGCACAATCATCTTTTATTAGATACTCTTTTCCATCCACTATACCCCAATACTGATTATCTTGAATCCTTTCTACTTTCATATACAATAAGTAGGCAGCAAAAGAAGTAGCCATTAATTCGGGAACCTGTTCGGAATTTGCATAGTGATGGAGTAAAAGGGGGATATTCCTTGTTTTCATTTTTGAAGTGATTTGCACATTCACACTTTGCCAATGATGAGAAATGAAGGGATTAAGAAACCGATCTATCACAGATGCGGCAAACTCTTTTTTTAAGTTGTCGGAAATGGGGATAGGAATGGCCGGGGCAATTTCCTCCATCATTATTTTTCGGATAAACTTTCCATATACTTCATGAAGCACTGCATCCCGGGTAATCTCAAACCCACATAAAAATGCGGTAGCACTATTAAATGTGTGGGTTCCATTTAATAATCGCAATTTCAGTTCCTTGTATATAGAAATATCGGGTAATACCATCATACCAGCATCAGCAACGTTGAAGGAAAGAATTTTTTTAACCTCCTCATTTCCTTCAATTACCCATAATCGAAATATTTCGCAAACAGTTAATAATTCATCCGTATACCCTAATTTTTGCTGTAATTCTTCCAAAACTGGCTGAGAAGGCTTTCCGGGCACAATTCTGTCTACTAATGAATTGCAAAAAATTACCTGCTCCTCTAACCATTCCATAAATTTAAAATCTATCTGATTTCTATGGGCTAACTCAAGTACAATGGCTTTTAGCACTGCCCCATTATCAGGCAGTAATTCGGTTGGTATTACTACTATTTTTTGTTGGGGTGTATTACCCAACACCCGATATCTTTCAAACAGAAATGCAAGTAATTTTCCCGGAAAGGATTGAGGTGGATTACTTTGAATTGAATCTTCAACCAATTGAATACCTACTTCCGTAGTATTTGAAATAATCACAGATAAGTTGGGATTTACAGCAGCCTGTAAAATTTCATTCCACTCAGTTTGTGCACTTACTACTCTGCTTATGGATGCATTGATACTGTTTTCTTCAACAGGCATACCATTTTGTAAACCTCTTGCACAAATAGAAAACAACCCATCTTGACTGTCAAAAGCACTACTATCGGATTGGGTTGACTTAACTACTAAAATTCTACCATTAAATATGCCTTTTTTATTGGCTTTATCAATAAAATAATCGGGTAAAGCGCGGAGTAATACCCCAGTTCCAAATTGTAGAACCTTTTCGGGTAAATTGACTAAACCATCATAGGCCGAAGCCTGATCTAATACAATGGCTGACAAATTAGCTTTTGAAAGTTGCATAGTTATATTTTTTCCGGAAACCATCGATTACCAAAAACCCATCTAAGATTGAGCTGATTGGGATTAAGAGAAACCGGTAAATTATTTGAATACCAATTAAAATCCTGGGCACCTACACGCTTACAATCAAAAAAATAAATTCGCTCCCCCCAAACAATGGGTGTAGCAGTAGGCACAAGATATATCGGTGTGTTTTTCATGTTAGCCTCAAATTCGCAGCTCAGCAGAAAAAATTGTGCTTCCCTATGATATCTACCCAACATGAACCCATCATATCCGGCAAACCGGCAACGAAGAAATACCGATTTAGCATCCCTATTGCCTGACCCATCATGCCAAATAGCAGCACTCCCCGAAGTAGCTGTAAATGTGCAATCCTCTGCCCAGGCCCATCCTCTGGGACAATATAAATCTACCCCTCCCTCAAATACACAGTTTTTAAAATACCACATCCCATTATAAATTTCCCATGGACTCATAGTATCACCTCCGAAAGACAAAAACCTACACCCCAGCGCCCTAAAACGTGTAGCCATATTCATAACTCGAACGGCCATTTGGTGTCCATCGATAGGGATTTTTTTCATCTTATTGGGTGAAGTAGTATCAGCAGCACACCAGATGGTTCGAACTGGGTTTACTTTCCCGTATTCATTAATCACAGATAAATCAACTAAAGTAATATCACTACTTCCGATATTGATGGTAGCCACACCCCAATCATCAGTATGTCCACATCGCCACTCGTCGCGTGCAATAGAAAATACCAATTGGGTAGCTTCTTTTCCCTCCCCTTTTAGAATAATAAGAGGCTTTTCAATGTAAATTTTTTCCCTATAAATTCCTTTTTTAATAAATATAGTCCGTGGAGAGGAAGCCGAATCAGACAAACTATTCAATGCCGCCTGAATACTGGTGAAATCAGCAGAGCCATCCTGAGAAACAGTAATCACCTTTTTATACTGTGCATTCATTTTCCCGATAAAGAAAAATAAAGCAAATAAACCTATTCGGATAATTTTAAGTTGCTTCATTTCGCCGAATTTTTTATCAGCCAACGAACCAATTCATTAGCAGCCTGAAAATTTTCATACGTTCCTGGCAATTTTCGTCCATCTACATATTCGTTATATAGCCAGGGATCTCCGATTGCAAAAACCTTTCCTTTGCCAACAGTTGCCATGGATATAATCACATCTTCCCCATCTACTAAAACAGGCTTTGCCGGTAATTGAAGGGTTTGCGTGCAAAGCTGTTTAACGAAAAGTCGTCTGCAAGCCTTAAAAACAGGATTATTGGATGGAATCACCAATAAACCTTGCTCAAACTGATTATTTACAACATCATACCGCATATTTTCATTCCAATGTATCCCGAAACGTTCGGCTAGTTGATTATAATGGGTAAATTCTACATTATTAGAATCGTTCGCCATCATAACCAATAC
>CAIUKP010000219.1 GCA_903899675.1 uncultured Bacteroidota bacterium
AAAAAAATTATTGATGAGCCGCTTTTCCGTTCCTATGTTTTTGTGCAGATAGATGCTACTGAACGGGCTACCGTGTTATCTACTCCCGGAGTGCTCAACTTTGTATATTACGTGGGTAAACCCGCCATCATTCGGGATGAGGAAATAGACATCATCAAAAATTACCTCGGAGAGAAAGGAGCGGTTTTATCTATTATTTCCGAAGAAGGATATCGGGAAGAAACCAAAGTATTGGTGAATCACGGCGTATTTATGGGAAATGAAGGAACCGTTATTCGCGGGGGTAAGAAAAAAGTATTTGTGCGCCTCGAAAGTCTCGGACAAGTAATGGTAGTAGAATTTCCTGCCGAGTTTATTAGTCCGGTGCTTTAATAGTTTCGGTTTAATTCAAGGTCCAATCCATAATCTGGTGGGCCCATTCTTCGCGATACGGGGTTTTTACCCGAATATAGTTATCTGTATAACCCTCCATCATACCATTTTTATTAAAATCTTCCCACAGCACTTTTCGGTTGGTACCGATAAATTTTTCCTGAAACGACTGTTGCAATCGGTAAGAAAGATTTCTCAATATTTTATTTCGTTCGTTTCTGATAGCAACCGGCACTACTGGCTGAATCTGAAGTGCTTGGGTATTATCTCTTTCGGAATAGGTAAATACATGCAGATAGGCCACATCCAGCGATTGAATAAATTGAACCGTTTCTAGAAAATCTTCCTGTGTTTCGCCCGGAAATCCAACAATCACATCTACCCCAATGGCTGCATGGGGCATTACTTTTTTTATCAGGGCAACTTTTTCTGCATACAATTCGCTCCGGTATCTTCTGCGCATTGCGGCCAGTGTTTTATTACTGCCACTTTGCAGGGGAATATGAAAATGAGGCATAAAACTAGATCCGGCCGCAACTGTTTCAATAATTTCAGTAGTTAGCAAATTAGGCTCTATAGAAGAAATACGAAAACGGGGTACTGCCTGCTGTTGTTCAAGGGCTGTAACCAATTGGGTAAAATTTTCGGTACGTTCTCCCTGCGCATTCAACCCAAAATCTCCCAGATTTACCCCCGTTAATACGATTTCTTTCACGCCATTTTTTGCGAGTGTTTCTGTTTGTTTTAGCACTTCCTTTATAGTATTGCTGCGGCTCTTGCCACGGGCCAGTGGGATGGTACAAAAAGTACAGGAATAATCACATCCATCCTGCACTTTTAAAAAACTTCTGGTTCGGTCGCTCAGCGATACTGCTGCATGAAAATCTTGCACAGTTTCTATATCGCAACTGCAAATTTTGGCTGTTCCGGTTCGGGTGAGGTTTTTCAGGTGGGAAGTAAGGTTAAATTTTTCCGCTGCCCCTAAAACCAGATCTACCCCCTGAATACCGGCAATTTCCTGGGGTTTCAGTTGGGCATAACAACCGGTAATCACCACAAAGCTTTCGGGAGCCTGCCGGCGTATGCGGCGAACCAGCTGTCGGCATTCCTTATCAGCATTATCGGTTACCGAACAGGTATTGATAACATAAATGTCGGCTTCCTCCTCAAAGGGGCGTTTTACAAAACCTTCCAGCTCAACCATACGGGCAAGGGAGGAGGTTTCTGAATAGTTCAGTTTACATCCCAAGGTATGAAAGGCAATGGTAGGATTGTTTTCCATGAGGCGCAAAGATAGGGTAGTTTAAAAAAACGGACTTTCCCAACTGGCCCAAGACCTTAATATTCTATTAAAAATCATATAAACACCGCTCTCATTTCCCAATTTAGTATTAATAAGGTATGTTTGCGGGTACGTTTTAAACACCTAAACTATGCAGTTTAACAAGATCAACAATATTGTCGGCTGGGCCGTTTGCCTGATCGCCTGTACCGTGTACATAATGACCGCTGAAGCGGGAGGCAGTTTTTGGGATTGCGGCGAGTTCGTGAGCAGTTGCTTTAAACTTCAAATTCCCCACCCACCCGGGGCCCCATTATTTGTGCTGTTGGGCCGACTCTTTATCATTGTTTTCGGTGATAATCCCCTTACCGCCGCCCGTGCCGTTAATATTATGAGTGCACTGGCCAGTGGTTTTACGATTTTGTTTTTGTTCTGGACCATCACCCATTTTGCCCGCAGAATTGCCGGAGTTAAAGTGGTAGATGTGATCAGCAATGCCCAAATATGGACTATCATGGGTGCGGGAGTAGTAGGTGCCCTTGCCTATACATTCAGCGATTCTTTCTGGTACAGTGCAGTGGAGGGTGAGGTATATGCCCTTTCTTCCTTCTTTACCGCCATCGTATTCTGGTCGATCCTCAAATGGGAAGCCCATGCTGATGAGCCCGGTGCAGATAAGTGGATTGTGTTTATTTTCTTCCTGATGGGATTGTCTATAGGAGTACACTTGCTTAACTTGCTTACCGTTCCAGCAATTGTGATGGTATTTTATTTCCGTCGAAGGGAATACTTTGCTTACGCAACCTTGCGTAAATGGTTTTTTCGTTTAACGATTATCGGTGGAGCAATTGGAATGATTGGTGGGTTGGTTATGGCCTCCTCCGACGCAACTGACCAAGTACCTATGGATGGAACAATGGCAGCATTGATTTTATTCGGTACCCTAATTGCAATTGGATTGTTATTTGCTTTTGAAAAGCT
>CAIUKP010000220.1 GCA_903899675.1 uncultured Bacteroidota bacterium
GAAGCTAAATTTAAAGAACAAACCGACGCTGTAAAAAAGTTAAATGTAGAATTAGAAAAGCCAATCAACGAAAATCTTGAAACCTCAATTAACTGGCTAGAAAAATCTGTTGAAAATCTAAAAGGTAAGCCAAACTTGAACCGAACCGAAAAAATGGTTTTTGAAAGATCCTTAGATTTTCTAGCTAATTTATATGAATATAAAAGAGATAAGGTAAGAGGAAAGGATATGAAGTTATTTGATGCATACGACGCAAAGTATAAGGAATACGAAGGAATGCATAAGAAGAACTAAGCGAAAAATATTTTCAATAAAAAAGCCACTTTCTATAAGTGGCTTTTTTATTGAATGTTGTTAGTAAAGTATCGATTTATTTAACAATTGAACTTGCGGTAGGTCCCACCTCCTTATTTTGGGTACTTCTCCAAACTGTTTCACGTTGACGGTACATGTCTATGCTGTCTCTCATCTCTTTATTCTGGTATCTAACTTCAACAGTTTCTTTATCTACGTGGTTGGTGCCATAATAAAATCCTACACTAAACATGGCGGGAACCAAAACGCATAGAAGGCCAACAAGAAGTGCGTCGCTGTATTGCGAAAAAAAATTAATCTTTTTCATGGGATTAGGATCTGGACTAACAAAAGAATGGATATTTATTCAAATTTCAATATGTTTTTTTCTAAATATATATTAAAATTTTCAAAAAATCTAAAATTTATTTTATAAACTAATGAATTTCAAAGTGTTATGGGGTAAGGGTATTAAAAAAAAAGTTTGTGCAATATTTGCACTACTTAACATAATATTAATTATAAGTAAAAATATACACAATTTTTCCTCAAATGCTGCGTTCGCCATTTTCTGCAAACCGGCACCTTTCCATATTACAAATTGCTTATCTTTCGGTAAACATTCTTGCACATGAATCGTCGTCAATTAATTAAGCATTCCGCACTCGCAGTGGGTGCATTTGCAGCCGCCCGTGAATCCTTTGCTCTTGAAATTTTTCCTAGTTCCAAGGAGCTGATTTTTCGGGATAATGCTGCCGGACCCATTAAATTAAGTTCGAACGAAAATCCACATGGTCCATCACCGCTGGCAAAAAAAGCCATGTACGATGCCATCGATGCTTCCAATCGCTATCAATGGGATATTAATGTAACCCTTCGCGAACAAATCGGCAAATTAACAGGTCACACCAAAGATCATATTATTCTCGGGGCCGGATCATCCGAACTGCTGGGGCTGGTAACCCTATTTGCATCCCAAAAAAAGGGATCGGCCTTAGCTGCTGAACCCACTTTTAAACTCTGGATGCCCGCTGCCAGAAAAATGGGTTTGCCCATTCAATTGGTTCAAGCTACCGCAGCCAAAGAAAACGACCTGCCAGCCATATTAGCTGCCATTAAGCCCGAAACCCGGCTTGTTTATCTATGCAATCCAAATAATCCTACCGGAACCGTTTCACCAGAAGCCGAATTAGAAAATTTTATTAAGAAAGTACCTGGAGATTGTATTATTCTGTTAGATGAAGCCTATACCGACTATTACAATTCACCCTCTATGGCACATTTGGTGAACGACTTCCCCAATCTGGTGATTGCCAAAACCTTTTCTAAAGTATATGGCATGGCCGGTGCCCGCCTCGGCTATGTGATTGCTCAGCCCAGTATGATACAACAATTGATGCAATTACAAGCCTGGGCAAATTCTGGTCCTTCTTACGTTTCTATGCAAGGCGGTTTGGCCGTAATGCAGGATGCTCAATTTATAGCCTTTTGTAAATCGGAAAATATAAAAGCCAAGGACGTATTTTACAAAGGCCTGCAACAACTAGGTATCCCCTACATAAAATCGTACACTAGTTTTGTCTATTTTGATGCTGCAGTCTATAAAAAGGATTTTGCAGCTACCCTGCAGGCCGCTAACATCATTGGAGCCCGATCCTTTGAAGAAAAAAGTACCTGGCTGCGACTCAGTATCGGCACAGTTGCTGAAATGGAAAAAGTAGTATCGGCACTCAATTCTTAAGTCTTTTGCATTTCTGTAATCTGTATTTTTTCATGTAATTAATATTTTAATCCCATGCCATCCTCTGTAAACAGAAGAAAATTTATTGCTCAATCTAGTATGGCCTCCCTCGCTGTTGGCTATTCACTTTCCGGTATCCGCGCATTTGCCGCTGCTAACAAGAATCGCGTTCGCGTAGGCATAATCGGAACCGGTATGCGTGGGCAAAGTCATATCGAAATGCTGCTACAACGTACCGACGTAGATATCACAGCACTGGCCGATCCAGACCCACGCATGATGGCGGATGCACTTTCCTTAATTCAGAAAACCGGTAAACCAACGCCTGTTACCTTTCCCCAAGGGAACTACGATTATAAAAATTTGTTGAAGCGAGATGATGTGGATGCCGTAATTATCGCCACCCCCTGGGAATGGCACATTCCACAGGCACTCGATAGCGTGAACGCAGGGAAAATTCCGGGTGTGGAAGTTTGCGGGGCACTTAAACTGCAAGACTGCTGGGATATTGTAAATGCCAGCGAAAAAACGGGTATTCCGGTTATGGCACTGGAAAATGTTTGTTACCGCAGGGATGTACTTGCAGTATATAATATGGTACGCAAGGGTGTATTTGGAGAATTACTGCATTTACAAGGAGGATATGAACATGATTTACGGGGAGTTAAATTCAATGATGGACAAACCCCCTATAATTCAGGAGTTGAATTTGGTGAAAAAGGATTCTCCGAAGCCAAATGGCGCACCCCACATTCGGTTAACCGGAATGGCGAACTCTACCCAACCCACGGTTTAGGCCCAGTGGCTATGATGATTGATATTAATCGGGGTAACCAGCTAACCCGAATGTCGTCTGTTGCTACCAAAGCACGTGGCTTGCACAAGTATATTGTAAACCACCCCAAAGGCGGACCGAACCATCCCAATGCCAAAGTAAATTTTGCCCTGGGTGATATTGTTACCAGTCAAATTCAAACGGCAAACGGCGAAACCATCGTATTAACCCACGATACCAATTCTCCCCGTCCGTATAACCTGGGATTTCGCGTGCAGGGAACCGAGGGAATCTGGCAAGACAATCATGCTGGCGAATTCACAGCAGGTATGATGTACTTTGAAGGAAAAAGTCCAAAAGCCCATGCCTGGGAGAATTCAGAAAAATACCTGAAAGAATACGACCATCCCCTCTGGAAAAAATATGAATCACAGGCAGTAGGGGCCGGACACGGTGGGATGGATTTCTTTGTAGAAAATGCCTTTATAGAATGTATCAAACGCAATGCCCCCTTCCCTATTGATGTGTACGACCTGGCCACCTGGTATGCCATCACGCCCCTCTCCGAAAAGTCGATTGCCGAAGGCGGACAAGTGCAAATTATACCCGATTTTACCAGTGGTAAATGGAAAACCCGTACCCCCGATTTTTGTATGGGTGCTGATTATTAATTCATTCCCGGGGTGAACCTTTCATTGAGTGGGTTGTTTTAGGTAACGTAAGTAGTTGAATTACGTTTCTTTAAAAAACCCATTTGTATGAAAACCGGATTAGATCAGTTGTTGCTTGCCATCGAACCCTATAAAAAAGCCATTACCCAGCACAAAGTATATGCCCTTATTCAACAGCCCCAACACCTGCATATTTTTATGCAGTACCATGTTTATGCTGTTTGGGATTTTATGTCGCTGCTCAAATCATTGCAAAACGAACTTACCTGCACTTCCATTCCCTGGTTTCCCAAAGGCAATGGAGATACTCGTTTCCTCATCAACGAAATTGTAGTAGGCGAAGAATCGGATGTAGATGATAAAGGCATCCGGAAAAGTCATTTCGAAATTTACCTCGAAGCCATGCAGCAATCCGGAGCCGATACCAAACCCATTGAAAACTTTTTGCAGCAGTTGACTGTTTCAGGGGATGTTCGTTCTGCCTTGCAAAAATCCATTACACCCATTGAAGCTCAGTCGTTTGTAAATTTTACCTTTCAATTAATTGAAAGTAAAAAAGACTACCTGCAATCTGCCATATTTACTTTTGGTCGTGAAGACCTGATTCCAGATATGTTCTATTCCATCATTCAGGATTTGCATGGCCAGGCACCCGAAAAAATCTCTTTATTTAAATATTACCTCGAACGCCATATAGAAGTAGATGGCGGCCACCACAGTCAGCTGGCCCTGCAAATGACCAGTGAACTCTGTGGCAACGACCCCCAAAAATGGGCGGAAGCAGAAACGGCAGTTATCGCGGCTTTGCAACAGCGTATTCAATTATGGGATGGGGTGTATAACCAATTGGTGAAACTGAATGCAGCCACCAAAAAATCTGAAAGCGAGTCTGCATTAGCGTAAACTTTCCTGAAAAAGGGTAAGTAAGCGAATTTGATTTTCTGCCCGTACTTTGTTTTGGGTAGGATATCGTGCCCCATAGTATTTGTCCATTTGCAGATAGTCGGCTAAAAATCGCAATGCCTGCATAAACATCAATACCTCTCCCCCAAAATAGATATGATCCTGCTCAAAATAACTCAACTCACTTCCCATCTCCGATAAATACCCTGCAACAATAGCCTGGGTATATTCCTTTCTTACTGTAATTAAATCTAATTGCTGTTCTTCTTCGGTTACCGCACAAACATAGGTTCTGAACATATCTCCGGTATCACTGATAAAATAGCCCGGCATAACCGTATCAAGATCAATTACGCACATTCCTTTTTCCTGCTCGTTGAACAAAACATTGCTGATTTTCGTGTCATGATGGGTAACCCTTTTCTTTACATCAGCATGTTGGGTATAGCTTTCAAATTTGGTTATCAAGGGATAGGAAGCTTGTAAAAACTGGATGGCATCGCTGCACTCATGCAAACGATGGCTATCGCCATTTTGCAGCGCCAGCTCAAACTGATGATACCGAAGGCTCAAATCGTGAAAGCCCGGAATAATTACTTTCAGTTCTGCTGCGGGAAATGCACAAAGGTTTTTGGTGAATGCTCCAAAACAGCGAGCCGCTTCAAATGCCTGATTCGCATCATCCAAGGCATTCCGCGAGTGCGAACCGGGTATCCAGGGAAAAACCCGATACACACTGCCCTCCCATTCAAAAATTCCCTTTTTGCTTTCAGATACAACCGGAGAAGTAAATAAATAGTTGGGATGATGCAGGGTTAAATAACGGGAAAGTAGTTGCAAATTGAAATCAATCCAATCGGGTTGGGGAAAAACATGGGTATTCATAGCCTGCAGTAGCCAACTTTGTCCTTGCTCACTAACCTTCCAGGTTCGATTGATTAGGCCCGATTGGATGGGTGTGAGCTGCGGAAATCGCCAATTCCATGCTTTTGCTATGGCAGCAAGTATTTGTTCATTCATTTCTGAAACAAATGTAAGCATCCCAATCACACATCGTTTCACCACACCGAGTTTTTTATCGTTGGTTTTTACCGTATTTTTAAACAACATTCCACCACTCAAATTTCCTATCATATGCATCGCAGAAACTTTTTACATTGGGGCTCTTTAGGATTATCGGCACTTTCCTTTTCAGGATTTAGAAATGCGGGTATTGCACAGAAACCGCTGGTGATATCTACCTGGGATGCCGGAATTGCGGCGAATGCGGCTGCCTGGAAAATTTTACGGTCTGGCGGTCGCGCACTGGATGCAGTGGAAAAGGGCGTAATGGTTACGGAATCTGAACTGAATTGTTGTGTGGGGTTGGGTGCAAATCCCGACCGGGATGGATTGGTAACCTTAGATGCCTGTATTATGGATGAAAATGCCAATTGTGGTAGTGTGGCATTTCTTGAGCGTATTAAACATCCCATTTCGGTAGCCCGTAGGGTGATGGAAAAAACACCCCATGTTATGTTGGTAGGCAGTGGAGCCCAACAATTTGCTGTAGCAGAGGGATTTCCATTAGAATCGGGTAAATTATCCGATGACGCAGAAAGAGCCTATAAAAACTGGCTGCAAAAAAGTGAATACAAGCCGGTGATCAATATCGAACGCGGCAAAAGTCCCCAGGCCTATGCAGTTCCCACCAAGTTAGCAAATGGAGAATGGAACCACGATACCATCGGAATGGTTGCTATTGATGCGCAGGGTAATTTGAGTGGAAGTTGCACCACCAGTGGAATGGGATTTAAAATGAGAGGCCGCTTGGGCGATTCGCCCATTATTGGTGCCGGTTTATTTGTAGATAATGAAGTAGGTGCCGCCACCGCAACCGGTCAGGGAGAAGATGTGATTCGTATTTGTGGATCGCACCTCGTTGTTGAAAATATGCGCAATGGATACTCCCCCGAAAATGCCTGCAAAGCCGCCGTAGAAAGAATTGTAAAAGTAAAAGGGGTAGCTAAATGCAAAGAGATTCAAGTTGGCTTTATCGCAATTAATAAGCAGGGCGAATATGGCGGCTACTGTTTGCAGAAAGGTTTCAGTTTTGCCGTTTGCTATGCAGATGATAAAAATTTTATGGTGGATGGAAAATTTATATTGTCCTGATTTATATGCTTGCACCCAACCATCATTCCACAGCCTTTCCGCTCGGTTATTCAGCCCCTCCCCTACTGGAGATTGCTGTTTTTAGCTTTGAATCAGCCTTAATCGCCCAGCAATCCGGTGCCGACCGAATTGAACTCTGTGAAAATCCTGCCGACGGAGGTACCACACCCTCTTACGGATACCTCAAAAAGGCCATTGAAATAATTCAGATTCCCGTATTCCCCATTATTCGCCCAAGGGGCGGCGATTTTTTATATTCCGATACCGAATGGGATATTGTGCTAAACGACATTCGGTTGTGTAAAGACTTAGGTTTTTCAGGCATTGTTACCGGGTCGTTGCACAGGGATGGTTTGGTTAATGAAGCGCAATTACAGCAGGCGGTTTCTTTGGCTTATCCAATGGAAGTTACCTTTCACCGGGCTTTTGATCGGGTATCCGACCCGCTGATTGCATTGGAGCAAGTGATTGCGGCCGGATGCACCCGTATTTTAACGAGCGGATTACATCCCGAAGTGATGGCCGGTACTCCCCTCCTCAAACAATTGGTTCAGCAAGCGGCTAACAGAATAGTGATTATGCCTGGCAGTGGGGTACGAAGCAGTAATTTGCACCAATTACGGGTAGCTACCGGAGCCCGGGAATTCCATTCATCCGCCCGTTTATTGGTACCATCCGGTATGAACTCCCTCAATCTTACCATGCAGGAAAATTTAGAAAATATTTCGGTAGATGCAGCTGAAATCAGTCGTATGAAGCAAAAAGTATCTACCCCTGGTTTTTAGTAACGCCTTTTCACCAAATCAGCCAATTATTACAGGTTGGCTACCTGCAATTTCGTAATTTCGTAAAAATTGCTCATGGATACCAATGCTCAATTATTTAACCTGCTAACAGGAATCGCAATTGCCATTATCGGAATTCTTGTTTTTTATTGGGTAATCGGAAGAAAAAGTAGAAAAGTTTCTGATAGTACAATTAACAAAGAAACCCATTCACTTCAGCTACAGGCCTACGAGCGGTTAACCCTACTTTCTGATCGGATTGCATTACCCAATTTAATTTCCCGGTTACCGCAGGAAGGATTAGCTGCGGCAGATTATCAGTTGGTATTATTGAAAAATATTCGCGATGAGTTTGATTATAATATTACCCAGCAGATATATGTTACGCCTGAATCGTGGCAGGCGGTAAAAAAGCTGAAAGAAAAAAATATGCTCATCATCAATCAAGTAGCGCAAACCATGCCACCCGGTTCATCAGCCCTTGATTTGAGTCGCTCTCTGTTGCATTTCTGCATGCATGATGAAAAGGGTAATTTACACGATCTGGTGAGCGCCGCCCTTAGTTATGAAGCCAGTAAATTGATGTAGACACTTATCTATTTGTTGCTTCCTTCAGTTTTATATATGCTTGCTAATGACCGATAATAATAAATATACCGACAGCGGAATTGCCATAAAAAAAGTGTATGGCCCGGATGATTTGCCTGCACATTGTTCGCAGCTTCCTTTTGAAATGCCCGGAGAGTTTCCATTTACCAGAGGTGTTCAGGCCGACATGTATCGGGGAAAGTCTTGGACAATGCGCCAATATGCCGGATTTTCTACTGCGGAGGAAAGTAATAAGCGATATCATTATTTATTGTCGCAGGGTGTTACCGGATTAAGCGTTGCATTTGATTTACCTACCCAAATTGGATATGATTCCGACCATTCCCTATCGGAAGGGGAAGTGGGAAAAGTTGGCGTTGCGATTGATAGTTTAGAAGATATGGAATTGCTCTTCAACGGCATTGACTTAGAAAAAGTGAGTACGTCTATGACGATTAATGCTACCGGATTTATTCTCTTAGCTTTCTATGTTGCATTAGCCAAAAAGCAGGGTGCCAATTTGCAGCATATTTCCGGAACCATTCAAAATGATATTCTGAAAGAATATGCTGCCCGCGGAACCTATATTTATCCGCCCTATCCTTCTATGCGGATTATTACCGACGTGTTTGAATGGTGCAGTAGTGAATTACCTCGATGGAATACGATTTCTATATCGGGATATCATATCCGCGAAGCAGGCTCAACGGCTGTGCAGGAAGTTGCTTTCACGCTGGCCAATGGAAAAGCATATGTTCAGGCAGCACAGGCGAAAGGATTGGATATTAATGTTTTTGGAAAACGCCTCAGTTTCTTTTTCAATGCGCACAATAATCTATTTGAGGAAGTAGCCAAATTTCGAGCGGCCCGCCGCATGTGGGCGCGGATTATGCAATCTCTGGGTGCAACCGATCAAAAGGCCATGATGCTTCGTTTTCATACCCAAACTGGTGGCGCTACCTTAACCGCTCAGCAGCCCTTAAACAACATCAGTCGGGTTACCATTCAAACCCTGGCAGCTGTTATGGGCGGAACCCAAAGCCTGCACACGAATGGCTATGATGAAGCCCTGAGTTTGCCTACAGAAGAAGCGGCCCGTATCGCTTTGCGCACCCAACAAATTGTTGCCCATGAAAGTGGTGTGGCCGATACAGCCGATCCGTTAGCAGGCAGCTATTTTGTAGAAGCACTCACCCAAGAAGTGGAGCAAAAAGCACAGGAAATAATAGATGCCATTGATGCCATGGGAGGAAGTGTAGCCGCAATAGAACAAGGGTATATGCAGGATGCTATTAGTAAAAGTGCCTATCAATATCAGCGGAAAATAGAATCCGGGGAAAAAATTATCGTGGGGATGAATCAATTTACATCCGATAAAGAAACCCCTATTCCGGGTTTTAAAATTGATGATGCTATCCGAGACCTACAAACTGAAAAATTAAATAAGTTACGAGCCATTCGAGATGCCGCAATTGCAGCCGAATGTATTCAACTGATTAAAACGGCTGCCCGTGTAGGAACCAATTTGATGCCTCCGGTTATTTTTGCAGTTGAAAATAAATGCACTCTGGGTGAAATTGCCGATGCCCTCCGAGAGATTTTTGGTGAATACCAAGGTTAACAGCCTTTGCCTTATCTTTAATTCTTAATACAAGCCTGCTCGCATGAAAAAATTTGTATTCCTTTTATTGATGTCTGTTCAGTTAACCGCACAAACTGTTCCTACCCAACTGCCTAAATATATTCAGGACGTTGCGCCCAAAGTAATTGAGATGCGCCGGTATTTTCATCAATTCCCCGAATTGTCGAACCGCGAATTTCAAACGGCTGCCAAAATTGAGGCATACATGAAAGAGTTTGGTATTGAAACCCGTCGACTGGCTGGTACCGGCGTTGTTGGAATATTAAAAGGTGGTAAACCCGGTGCTGTAGTGGGTTTGCGCGCCGATATTGATGCACTACCCGTAACCGAAAGAAACGACCTAAGCTTTCGATCTAAAGCGGTGGCTGATTATAATGGTCAATCCGTTGGAGTAATGCATGCCTGTGGTCATGATACCCATATTGCTATGTTATTGGGTACTGCCAAAGTTTTATCACAACTGAAAAATGAAGTACCCGGAACCGTTGTATTTATTTTTCAACCCGCAGAGGAAGGTCCCCCTGCAAATGAAGAAGGCGGCGCACCGCTGATGATAAAGCAAGGATTAATGGATAATCCTGCCATAGATGCTGTATTTGGAATTCATATCCAGTCAACCATGGAAGCCGGAAAATTGGGCTATAAATCCGGTAGTTTTATGGCATCATCCGACTGGTTTAAAATAACAGTAAAAGGAAAGCAAACCCATGGTGCCAATCCCTGGTTAGGAATAGATCCTGTAGTGGTTAGTGCCGCCATTATACAAAATTTGCAAACGATAGTAAGTCGTCAGTCCGACTTAACCCTTGCCCCTGCTGTAATAACTGTTGGTAAAATAAATGCCGGGGTTCGTCCTAACATAATTCCCGAAGAAGCGGTTTTAGAAGGAACCATCCGCACTTTGGATGCAGGTATGCAGAAGGATATACATCAACGAATACAGCGTATGGTAACCCAAACTGCTGCTGCTTATGGTGCAACCGCTGAAGTTACCATTGATACCAAAACACTGGTTACTTACAATAATCCGGCCTTGGTTTCTCGTTCGGTTTCCTCACTTAAAAAAGCATTGGGCGATCAAAATGTAGTAGAAATCC
>CAIUKP010000221.1 GCA_903899675.1 uncultured Bacteroidota bacterium
GTGGTTTTAAGGTTAGGAAGCACATTTGCAGCGCTCTTCCTTTAAACGTTGACGAATTGTTAATTATTATGTGTGTTGTGGATAACTTTGCGAAATTTCTTTTTTATAAACATATTAACAGTCACTTAAAGTATTGATTATCAAATATTTAAATGCCAATTATCAGACAAATAATATTTTATAAATTTTATTTGAAATTTATACTACATTAACCTTCTCAATCACATATAAATGAGCTTTATCTGGAAAAAATCGGCACGTTTGATGGGCAACCAATTTGAAATCAGTTTAGTGACTATGGAGGAGGAAATTGCCAAAGAGTGGATTCAGCAGGGATTTAATCATATTAAGGAAATTGAATACTTCTTAACCACCTACTCCGATACCAGCGACTTATATCGGATCAATGCAGCAGCTGGAATTGAACCAGTTGAGGTGCAAAAAGAAACCTTCGACATTATTGAAAGGAGTTTGCAAATTTCTGCACTTACCCAAGGTGCTTTTGATATCAGTTATGGATCGGTTGACAAGCGCCTATGGAATTTTGATACCCATCAAAATCAATTGCCCGACCCGGACACTGCTAAAAAAATGGTTCGGCTGATTAATTATCGAAATATTCTATTAGATAAAACAGCAAAAACAGTGATGTTGAAAGAGAAAGGCATGAGAATCGGCTTGGGTGGCATTGGAAAAGGGTATGCTGCAGAAAAAACCCGCCAATACTTAAAATCACTGGGTGTAACTGCCGGAATTGTAAATGCCTCGGGCGACCTTACCACTTGGGGCAACCAACCCAATGGTAAACCCTGGACCATCGGTATCGCTAATCCCAATCACGCTGCAAGTCCATTCTCCTATCTTGAAGTATCTGATATGGCTGTGGCCACCTCTGGTAATTATGAGAAATTTATCATGGTGGATGGCAAAAAATATTCGCATACCATCAATCCAAAAACTGGACTTCCCATTCAGGGAATTAAAAGTGTTACCATCATAACCCCAAATGCCGAATTGGCCGATGCACTCACTACTCCAATTGCAATCATGGGAATTGAAGCTGGGCTTTTCCTTATCAATCAATTAAATGGCGTAGAAGCAATTTTAATAGATGATTACGATCGGGTATATTTGAGCAACCGTATTGAACTTACCAATCCAGCTGCATAAACAACCTCATTATTTATTAATAAACCTGAAATGGCCTAACATGAAGTATATTCTTTTCTCCCTGCTACTGATTGCCACTTACTCGCAACTGAAATCACAAACATATGCGGAGAAACTAGGTTATCCTGCAGGAACCAAATTATTGATTTTACATGTTGATGATGCCGGAATGTCGAAAGAATCTAATGAAGGGGTTTTCCAATCCACACAAAAAGGTATCGCCAATTCGTTCAGTATTATGATGCCCTGCCCCTGGGTGCCGGAAATCTTTCATATGCTCAAAAAAAACCCCAATACGGATGCTGGTCTGCACCTGACCTTAACCTCCGAATGGAATGACTATCGATGGGGGCCTCTTGCAGGCGTTTCACAGGTGCCCGGACTATCCGATTTGGAAGGGGCACTTTACAAATCGGTAATTGAAGTTGTGCAGCATGCATCTGCCAATGAAGTAGGAACAGAAATTGCTGCCCAATTGCAACGTGCGCGAAAAGCTGATTGGGAACCTACGCATCTAGACTCACACATGGGTACCCTCTTCGCCAGCCCTGCCTTTTTAAAAGAATACCTTTCGCTGGGTATGCGGGAAAAAATTCCGGTGATGTTTCCTGGTGGACATAACACCTTAATCAGCAAAACTTCTGCTGGTTTAATATCACCAACACAAGCAAAAGCAATCGGAGACCAATTATGGAATGCAGGGTTACCGGTACTGGATGATTTGCACAATATGAGTTACGATTTCAAATATCCTACCAGTAAAATTTCAGATGAAGCATTACAGGAGCTCGCCGTTAATCAGTATATACGCTCTTTTGAATCTTTACAACCCGGGGTTACCATGGTTATTATGCATTGTTCGGTTGCCGGGGAACATTTTGAGCAAATTTCTAATTCAGGCACCATTCGAAGAGCCGACTGGCTGGCAATGCAATCACCCAAACTTAAAAAATATTTATCTGAAAACCATATCGAGCTTACCACCTGGCGGGAACTGATGCTGCGTAGAAAAAAACTACTTACCGAATCTGGGAAAAAGAGCGAGTAAACTGAACCGTGGTAAAAACAATTTCCTTGTACTGATTCTTTTCGAATATAATTCCAAGCTGTCGTTTGGTAATTGCAACCAAATCTGAATAAGCTGCATAATCTTTAGGGGTAGCCGCTTCGGTTGCATCAATCATAGCTAGCGGCTCCCAATTAAATCCATCGTCGCGACTTATGTGCAACATCAGGTTATTTCTACGCAAGGAGTCTTGGGTATGTGAAGTAACTATAATCGCCTTTCCCTTTTTAAAACCCAGCGTTATTAAAGCCCCCTGATTCACCGGATCTATCAGGCCTCTCTCGAAATAAGTAGTATCCCAGCTAACGCCCCCATAGCTACTTCGGGAAATTATTCGTGCCCGTACATCCCCACTTTGATTTCGGCTATTCAGCAATACACCGCCATTGGCTAATTCAGCAGCCATCGACTCATTACTACCCTCAAAAGAGAGTGATTGACTCAACATAAAACTTTGTGCATGATCATTGGTATAAAAAGCGTGCGCCCGATAGTCTTTAAACCGGGGTAGGGGATCACCCGCTGAATGATTGGCAGCTACCAAAATCCTTCCCCTGTAAGGTCCCTGCATAATCTGTAGAGCATGGCCGGGAGTATTGGCATAACTGCGCCAGTCAGCACCCGATGGTTCTAAAGCAGCAGGATGATGAACCTGAGCAGTAATATTTACCGGTGTTTTCCAACTCATTCCTCCATCGGTTGAAGCAATATACCATACCTCCCGCATGCCAATGCCTTTTCGAATGGTATTTTCGGGCTGATTGCCCGTATTGTAAAATAACAGTACCCTTCCTTTCGGATAGCGAGTATCCAACTGATCGAATACCGGAGCCGGATTGCCAGCCTGCGATTCTGCCTGATCTACTAATACTTGCAAAGGCCCCCAGGTTATTCCCCCATCTTCACTTCGTTTCATTACAATATCGATATCCCCAAAATCGGAGGAGTTTGCCATTCTACCCTCACAAAATGCCAATAGTGCACCAGAAGCATGTTTGATTATTGCAGGTATTCGAAAGGTATGGTATCCCGACTCACCAGCCTGAAATACCACCACCGGCTTTTGTTGAGCGAATAAAGTGGTGGATGCAAATAAAAAGTACAAAGAAAAA
>CAIUKP010000222.1 GCA_903899675.1 uncultured Bacteroidota bacterium
AATATAAAATAATATCAATCGTTTAGCGATTTGTTAATTTCAGCTGGTTTGAGCAATTTTTTTATTATTTGTTCTTAAATTGTGCAAACTCATCGGAGTTCATTCTTAATGAGTTTGTATTGATATCCAGTTATTGAAAAGTCCAATCCCCTCTCCATGACATTCCAGCGTAGCCGGTTTTGTCTTTTTATTTTCTGCTGGCTATTGATTAATCAAGGGTCGCTCTCGGCACAATTGTGTACGAACCCGGGCCAGAACCCATTAACACCTTTTCCGGTTTGTGGCAATGGAGTATTCGTTCAAAATACGGTACCTGCATGTAATGGGCTGCCGATGGCAAACAAGTGTGGTTCCGGCTACCGTGATTTTAATCCCTATTATTACCAGTTCACTTGCTATCTACCCGGCAAATTATGTTTTACCATAACGCCCCATCTTTTGTCTGACGATTACGATTGGCAGTTGTTTGATATTACCGGAAAGGATCCAATGAAAATTTATACCGATCCAACTTTAATTGTATCAGCCAACTGGTCGGGCTCCTCTGGTATTACCGGTGCATCCTTAACTGCTCCCAATTTCAATGAGTGTGGATCAGATCCAAAAGACAATGTTCCCACATTTAGTCGGGTGCCCGATTTAATTCAGGGCCATATTTATTTATTGATGGTGAGTCATTATACGCCAGGAGACCAAAGCGGGTACGACCTGAACTTATCGGTACCGGGTGGTACGGCTTTAATTACGGATCCTTTGATGCCTGCTATTCAAAAAGCAACAGTCGTTTGCAGCAACCCACAAATCGGTTTAAAATTCAATAAACTCATTCAATGTTCTTCTATAGCTTCCAATGGTAGTGATTTTGTGGTTGCCGGACCTACCCCTATTACTATCGTTTCCGCAGCAGGATATAAGTGTTCTGGTGATTTTGATACTGATTCGATTACGCTGCAATTTTCGGGAAATTTAGTGGCCGGGGAGTATACTATTTCAACCAAGAATGGAACCGATGGAAATGGCATTATAGATTTTTGTTTCAATGCGGTTAACCCTGCCACAGCCTTTACCCTTCAATTTACCCCTGTTGCACAAATTTTACCCCTTTCCACAACCACCTGTTCTGGAACTGAGTTTTCATACACACCCGTTACTGGTTCGGGTAGTTCAGTTCCTCCGGATACTTACTATACTTGGACTGCTCCTTCCGGTATTAATTTTACCGGTGCTCAAGCACAGGTTACTCCGTCAAGCGCCTTATTCGGCAACTTAAGTGTTAGCGGAGCAATTGCTCAAACAGCTACTTATCTGGTAACTCCCACAGGTGGAGGATGTACGGGTCAGCCTTTCTCAGTAACCGTTCGTATTCTACCCACCAGTATTATTTCATCGGTTTCGCTAAGTATTTGTTCTGGCAATACATTTTCTTTTACGCCGGTAAATGGTTCCCATGGATTGGTATTGCCCAGTTCTACTTATCAATATTTCCCTGCCCCTCCTTCAGAGGTTATAACTGGCGCGTTAACTGGTTCTGGTGTATCGGTTCAGGGGGTTCTTACCAATTTAACCGATACAGTGCAGTCGGTTCCCTATCAGGTTATACCGATTACAGGGGGCTGTGCTGGATCTCCCTTCACGCTTACCGTTGCAGTTTTTCCTATGCCGGCTGTGCTTCCTTTTTCCCAAACCATTTGTGAAGGAGTTAATTTTTCTATTAGTGTACTATCCAATACTACCGGAATCATTCCGGCAGCTTCCGTTTATAGTTGGTCGGTTCCCACCATGTCCTCATCCATTAGTGGAGGAGCAAGTGGCAACAACACGAGTTTCATAACTGGTAAATTACTTTCTACGGCTACCGTTGCGCTTACGGCTACTTATTTGGTTAGTGCCGCAACTGCTAATTGTTTGGGCAATGTATTTTCTGTAACGATTTTGATAAAACCCACGGCACTTATTCAAGCAACCACCGTAAGTATTTGCAGTGGAAATAGTTTTGGTTTTACCCCCACATCGCCGCTGCTCAATCGATTACCCTCCGCTACATTGTATAGCTGGAGTGCCCCCATTGGCATAAGTTTAATTGGTGGGCAAGCCCAGTCTACTCCGTTAAGTGCCATTTCGGGCAACCTGAGTGTTAGCGGATCAATCGTTCAAACAGCCACTTATCTGGTAACTCCCTCTAGTGGAGGATGCACTGGTTCCCCTTTTACACTTACCGTTCTAGTTCAACCTACCAGTATTATTTCATCTGTTTCGATCAGCATTTGTTCTGGCAGGTTGTTTTCTTTTTCGCCGGTGAATGGTTCCCATGGATTGGTATTGCCCGGCAGCACCTATCAATATTTCCCTGCCCCACCTGCAGCGGTCATAACTGGCGCGTTAACTGGTTCTGATGTATCGGTTCAGGGGGTACTTACCAATTTAACCGATACAGATCAGTCGGTTCCTTATCAGGTGATTCCAGTTTCAGGGGGCTGTGCAGGATCTCTCTTTACGCTTACTGTTGCTGTTTTACCTCTGCCGGCAGTAATTCCTTTTTCGCAAACTACTTGTGAAGGAGTTAATTTTTCAATTAGTGTACTATCCAATACAACCGGTATCATTCCGGCAGCTTCCGTTTATAGTTGGTCGGTTCCCACCCTGTCCTCATCCATTAGTGGAGGAGCAAGTGGCAACAACACGAGTTTCATAACTGGTAAATTACTTTCTACGGCTACCGT
>CAIUKP010000223.1 GCA_903899675.1 uncultured Bacteroidota bacterium
AATTTAATGGGTTAGTAAGTGATTGGGTCAACAGCAATGTTGGCCCTTTTGCTTTGTATACCCCTCCCGCTTTTCAGTCGCACTCAGCCTGCATTTCCGCTAATCGCAATGGCAAATTCGGTGTAGAAATCGCACCCAAACACTACCTTTGAAACATGAGTAAAATAAAAACCGCTTTCTTTTGTAATAACTGCGGATATGAAAGTGCGAAATGGATTGGTAAGTGCCCCGCCTGCAATGAATGGAACACATTTACCGAAGAAATATTAGATAAAGGAAATAAAAATGCGGACACTTGGAAAGACAATAGCGGAGAAAAAAGAATACACAAATCGATTTCTTTACATGAAGTAGTTACCTCACAAGATAAACGCATCCTTACTTCAGACTCCGAATTAAATCGTGTGTTGGGAGGAGGTATCGTTCCGGGCAGTATTGTGCTGGTTGCCGGTGAACCCGGTATTGGCAAAAGCACCTTGTTTCTCCAAAACGGCCTACAGCTAAAGGATTTGCGCGTTTTATACATCAGCGGAGAAGAAAGCGAACAGCAAATTAAAATGCGGGCCGACCGATTAGAAATTAATCATGACCAATTTTTTTTATTAACCGAAACCGACACCGCCGTTATTTTTCGTGAAATAAAAAAATTGCAGCCACAGGTAGTAATTGTTGATTCCATTCAAACCCTACAATCCCCTTTAATTGATTCCTCCGCCGGCAGTGTTAGTCAAATCAGAGAATGTGCCGGTGAATTTCAACGCTACGCAAAAGAAACACAAACCCCCGTTTTTTTAATTGGTCATATTACCAAAGACGGTGGCATTGCCGGACCCAAAATTCTCGAACACATGGTAGATACCGTGTTACAGTTTGAAGGAGACCGACATTATGCCTACCGCATATTACGCACCCTGAAAAACCGCTTTGGAAGCACGTCAGAATTGGGTATTTATGAGATGACCGGTACCGGCATGCGGATAGTTGCTAACCCCTCCGAGATTCTGATTGCCCAGCGAGACCATGCCCTGAGTGGCAGTGCCATTGCCGCTACCCTAGAAGGCATGCGCCCCTTACTTATAGAAGTGCAAGCCCTGGTTACCCCCAGCGTATACGGAACCCCCCAACGTACAGTTACCGGCTTCGATTTACGCAGACTGCAATTGCTGCTGGCAGTTCTGGAAAAAAGAGGGGGATTTCAATTTGGTATGAAGGATGTATTTGTAAACATTGCCGGAGGCATTCGGGTAGAAGATCCCTCAATCGATCTGGCCGTTATTTGTGCGCTGCTATCTTCTTATGAAGATTTACCCATTCCCGACCTTACCTGTTTTGCTGGCGAAGTGGGATTAAACGGAGAAATCAGAGCCGTTAACCGCATTGAACAACGGATAGCTGAAGCGGAAAAACTAGGCTTTCAAAAAATCATCATCTCGCCTTTCAATAAAAAGGGTATCGAAAAAATTGCCGATAAAATGCAAGTGATAGCCCTTAGCAGTGTGGAAGATGTTTACCGACACCTATTTTAGCTTTCCGTAAAAATACGGGTGTTTATTACCCAATGGTTTGTGAGGAGGTTATTCGATTTTCGGGAATGAAAACTTTTGTACCCGATTTCCTGCAACCCTTGCTGCATTTATTATATCCCCACTATTGCGAAGGCTGCCATACCGATTTGCTTATTCGGGAATCGTTATTATGTTCGCGCTGCGAATTCAGTTTACCGGCAACCGGATACTGGGATATTTCCGGAAATCCGATTGAAAAAATATTCAGGGGACGCCTACCAGTTCAGGCAGCAGCAGCTAATTATTTCTTTACGCAAGATTCCTTACTGCAACACCTGATGCAATCGCTCAAATACAAAAACCTTCCCGAAGCAGGCAGATGGATGGGTAAAAAAATGGGGTACGCCCTGCAGAAAACAGATCGATTTACTTCAATAGATTGTATCATTCCATTACCACTACACCCGAAAAAAGAATTTATCAGGGGCTACAATCAGGCTCAACTGATTGCAGAGGGTATAAGCGAAGTTTGGCAAAAACCGATCATTCAAAACGCTGTAATCAGAAACCAATTTACCCGAACCCAAACCCATGAAAACAGAAACAGTCGCTGGAACAATATGCAGGGGGTATTTTCAGTAGTTCATCTAGAAAAATTAGAACATAAGCATTGTTTACTGGTAGATGATGTGATTACTACCGGAGCTACCCTGGAAGCCTGCGGAAACGAAATACTATTGGTAAAAGGCTGCAGTTTGAGTTTGGCAGCGGTTGCCTATACAGCTATACAACCCTAATGATTTCATTTTTTAAAAACCTTTTGGGCAATTGATCGTTAAAGGGGTTGAACATATGCTTACCTTCATCAAACAAATTGCTCGGAAATTACCCCAGCTAACCTAAAATTTCAATTACACGCATTTTACCTAATCAACCCACTAAAATTTACATATGAAAAAGTTACTCACCCTTGCAGCCATTTGCTTGCTTTCTGCTTTTGTTATTCCCGACCAACCTTCTATCCACAGTTTTAAGGTAAAATCCGTTGAGGGAGGTATGATTGATTTTGCCAGTTTTAAGGGCAAAAAAATTCTGGTAGTAAATACAGCATCTCAATGTGGCTATACCCCACAATACGAAGGACTGCAAAAATTGTATGAGCAAAACAAAAATAAATTAGTGATTGTGGGATTTCCGGCAAATAACTTTATGGGACAAGAACCCGGAACGGATACCGAAATCAATCAGTTTTGCAAGTCGAGATATGGCGTTACCTTTCCGCTGGCCAGCAAAATCAGTGTAAAAGGAAATGATATGGCGCCCATTTACAAATGGCTTACCAGTAAAGCAGAGAATGGCGTGTTGGATGCTACCATCTCTTGGAATTTCAATAAGTTTTTACTGGACGAAAATGGTAAAATGATTGCTTACTTTGGCAGTAAAATAACCCCAGACAGCGAAGAAATTCTCAAGTACCTCAAATAACAAACCATCTTACAATTATTGTACAAAAGGAGTCCGCCACCGGATTCCTTTTTTTATTCCGAATCCCCTACATTTACAACCCGGCTGCAAAAAAGAATTCCGGTTCGAATGGTATGCTATTTAGTGATGTGATTGGTTTAGAACCCCTGAAAATGAACCTTACTGAGATGGTGAAAAAAAACCGACTTAGTCATGCATTGCTTTTTTTGGGTAAAGAAGGTAGCGGGGCATTGCCACTTGCCATGGCGTTTGCCCAATACGTTGTTAGCATACCGGCAGCAGCACCCCTGGTTCCGGATTTATTCGGTAATCTAACTCCCTTAAGTACTGATGGCGGATTCGTTGCCCCCGAAGATATTCATACACTGCCGGCCTATCAACGCGCAGCCCAGTTGATGCATCCCGACCTGCATTTTACCTTTCCGGTTTTTCCTAAAAAATCGGGCGACAAACCCATTAGTGATGATTATATCGCTGAATGGAGAGAATTCATTACTTCTTATCCCTATGGGAATGTGTACGACTGGTTGCAGAGTATTGGCGCAGAGAACAAACAGGGAAATATTACAGCAGAGGAATGTAACCGGATTCACCATCAACTGAATTTAAAAAGTTTTGAAAGTGAAACCAAGGTAGTGTTGATTTGGATGCCCGAATACCTGAGAAAAGAGGGTAATAAATTATTGAAATTATTGGAAGAACCGCCCGAGCATACCTTGTTTATATTGGTGGCAGAAAATGAAGAGGATATATTACCAACCATTATTAGCCGCTGCCAGTTAATAAAGGTTCCCGCTCCCGATTCGCATGAAATTGAAGCCGCCCTCATACAAAGAGCAGGTGCGGACCCTACCCGGGCTGCCCAGATTGCCGGTATTTGTGAGGGCAACTACCGGGAAGCCCTTCAACTATTGCAACATGCCGAAGACGACTGGAATGGTTTACTACGCGAATGGCTCAATGCAACCATGAAAGGCGGACCCATACATCAATTGAAATTTGCCGAAGAGATGCATAAATTGGGTAGGGAAAAGCAAAAACAACTGCTGAAATACTTTATACATCTCTTAGAACAAAGTATCCGAATCAAAATTATGGGGATCCAGCAGGTAATGTTGGGCGATAATGAACGGGATTTTGCCGAAAGATTGAATAAAATTACATCGGTTAGTCAACAAGAAGCCATCGTAAACGAGCTGGAAAAAGCCATTTATTATATAGAGCGAAATGCGAATGCCAAATTGCTGTTCCAGGCCCTAAGTATTAAACTATTCTATATCATTCAACACAAATCCGTACTTTTGGTATCGTGAAGGGGGTTATTCAAGTGGAAAACCTCTTTGAAAAGCATTAGAGAGCAGGAAATGTGCCGATTTTGCCGATGAATTTACCTAGTTAATCCGCCTCTGGCGGAAAACAACATATACCGAAATCCGGGTAATCTTAAACCGGGGCAGCCTTAGGAAAAATTTCCGGGTTTGCAAAATGGGTGGATTCTTTCAGGCAAACTGGCGCTACCTTCTCTAACTTATTAACGATTAAACTACTTACGCATATGGGTTGCGGATCATGTGGCACGGCATCTAATGGTAAACCCGGCGGTTGCAAAAGCAACGGCGGATGCAGTTCGGGCGGTTGTAACCGACTGAATGTACACGACTGGCTGCTTAATTTACCCTATCACGATCCAGAGAGTAGTTGTAAAGTGATAGAAGTATCCTTTCAACAAGGCAGTCGCAAAGATTATTTCCGAAATACTACCCTACACTATTTTGAAAAAGGAGAACGTGTTACCGTTGAAGGGGTAGGCGGTTTTGATGTGGGTGAAGTAAGCCTAACCGGTGAACTGGTTCGTTTGCAACTTAAAAAGAAGGCAATTGATGAGTTTAGTCCGGATATAAAAAGAATTCTGCGCTCCAGCGGTGAGCGGGATATAGATTTGTTCAACCAGCAAAAAGCCCGGGAAAGAGAAGTATTGGCCAGAAGCAGGGCCGCCGCGCGGCAGTTAAAACTTCCCATGAAGTTGAGTGAAGTAGAAATTCAGGCAGATGGCAAAAAAGCCACTTTCTTTTATACTGCCGACGACCGGGTTGATTTTCGGGAGCTGATTAAAATATTCGCAGCCGACTTTAAGTTAAAAGTTGAAATGCGCCAGATTGGTATTCGCCAAGAAGCCGCTAAAGTGGGAGGTATTGGTAGTTGCGGACGGGAACTTTGTTGCAGTACCTGGCTGAATGATTTTAAGAGTGTAAATACAACGGCCGCTCGTTATCAGAATCTGTCTATCAACCAAACCAAACTAAGTGGACAGTGTGGCCGATTAAAATGTTGCCTCAATTTTGAATTGGATACCTATCTGGATGCCTTGCAGCAATTTCCAGATTATGCCGATACCTTAGATACCGAAAGCGGAACCGCCCATTTGATTAAAAAAGATATTTTCAAGAATTTGATGTGGTATGTGCTACCTAACAATACCAAACATTTTCCGCTAACTATTCAACGTGTAAAGGAGATTAAGCGGATCAACCGTGAAGGCAAAAAAGTGGCGGAATTAGAGCCCGTTGAAATCACTTCTAGTAAAATTAAAGAGGAAGAGCCGGCTTTTGTAGATCTGGTGGGTCAAATCAGTTTGCGTACCCTTGAAAAAAATGAGCGTAAAAAGCGCGACCGCGATCGACAAATGCAGCAAAACAGACCGGGAAATAAACCAATGGGTCCTTCCGGTGGTAATCGCAATGCGGCACCCCCCAACAGAGATCGCGGAAGAGGAAATCAGGGACCCAGCAGAAATCGCCCCCCACAAACTACTCAAAACAACCGGCCGCCGGCTGGTCCACGAAACAACGACGGAAAGGGACAGGCGTAGCCTCGCCTGAAATAGGTTTATCTCGCACAGCAATAATTTTCTACAGCTTTTCCATTTCGGAAGCGGCAAACTCCATCAGTGTTTTAATATACTCGGGAGAAAGATCAAACGACAATCCGGCTGCCTTATACAACTCCGGCAATGTTTTGGTGCCCCCCATACTAAGGGCTTGTATATAATGTTCTAGCGCTGCTGTTGGATTTTGTTGGTACTGCATCCAAAGGCCTATTGCCCCCAATTGCGCAATGCCATATTCAATATAATAAAAAGGTACTTCAAACAAGTGAAGCTGTCGCTGCCAGCTTATTGCACGGAAGGCCTCTAATCCGCTCACATCCAGCTCGGGACTAGAAAATTCTTGCACAATTTCCATCCAGCGACTGGTTCTTTCTTCGATAGTATGATTGGGATATTCATATACCCAATGCTGAAATTTATCAATAATAGCAATCCAAGGGAAGATGGTAATGGTTCTCTCCAGCTGATGTTCTTTAGCGCGTTTGAGTTCTTGGGGATTATCGAAAAACACTTCCCAGTGTTGCATGCTGATTAATTCCATCGCCATACTGGCCACTTCAGCAATCTCCATGGGGTACTCCTTAAAAGCCTGCAAAGCAAGTTCGTGCGTAAGAAAAGAATGAATGGCATGGCCTCCCTCGTGTAACATGGTGGTTACATCACTCATCTGCCCTGCTGCATTCATAAAAATAAAGGGGGCTCCTGATTCTGCTAGCGGACAATTATATCCCCCCGGAGCCTTGCCCTTTCGGCTCTCTAAATCAAAATGATTCAGTTCCTTCATCTTACGCAGGCAATTGGCAAAATAGGGATGCACTTTTTCGAAACATTGTACTGATTTTTCATACAGCTCCTCTGCACCAGAAAATGGCCGTAATGGAGCAATACCGGCAGGCTCGGCTTCGATATCCCAAGGGCGCAATTCGGCTAACCCTAATTTCATTCGCTTCTTACGGTAGATACTATTGATAAGGGGCATTACATGCAGCTTAACTGCTTCATGAAATTGAAAGCAATCATCTTTGGTATAATCAAATCGGCCCAGCTCTACAAATTTATAATCCCGATAATTGTCAAAATCTGCATTGGCGGCTACTTGCTGTCGCTTACTTACCAAACTACTATACAATTCTTGTAAGGCGTCTTTATCTTGCAAGCGACGATCTTGAATTTTCCGGTACACTTCTTCTCTCAGCGAACGATTATGACTTTCTAAAAATGCAGCGGCCTGTTGTAGGGTATATTCTTTTCCATTTACTTCAACCGTCATTTTACCAGCAATCACTGCATATTGTTGTTGCAGCACACTTAGTTCGGCCTGCAAGGGAATATTGGCTTCCCGAAATAAAGTAATGCTCTTTTTTACAGAACGGAGATAGGTATAATACGTGTCAGCATCTAATTGGGCTGTAAACGGACAATCAATCAGCATTCGGTTTAACTGATCGGCAATCGGCTGAATGCGGGGTTGAATCTCCATACAAAAATAATTGAAGGAGGCTTCCAGCTCAGGATCTTCGGTGTTGCAGGTCATTTTAATCTGTCGCCAGCAAGCATCCTCACTAACTACAGCTTCTAGTTCACTTAGCTTTTTTAACCAGTCGGTTAGTGCTGAAACCGATTCGATAGGCTGCTGCACCAGTTGGAGAAAGTAGGGCTCCAGGGAAGCCCAGTCTGTAACTGTAAAACTTTCCGGTAAAAAATGCCTTGGCTCCTTTTGTATATTGGCGTTTAAAGTCATGCTATTTGCAATTTGAACCACAAAGTTAACTTACTGCGGTAATTTCTTCTGAGAAAACATACAAAGGGGTAGATAATACCTGAAATGCAAAAAAGGGTGAAAAAACCCGGATTCGCTTCGTATTTTTACGGTTTAGGATAAAGTAGAGAATGTGGGAAACCTGATACAATTATTACCCGATCATATTGCCAACCAAATAGCAGCGGGCGAGGTTATTCAACGACCTGCCAGTGCGGTTAAAGAATTATTAGAAAATGCTACCGATGCCGGGGCTACACAAATTCAATTGATAGTTTCTGAGGGAGGGAAATCGTTGATTCAGGTAATCGATAATGGTAAGGGCATGAGTGAAACGGATGCCCGTATGGCATTTGAACGGCATGCCACCAGTAAGATTCGCCAGATAGACGACTTATTTCGCATCAATACCATGGGATTTCGGGGGGAAGCCCTGGCATCCATTGCTGCGGTGGCACAGGTAGAATTAAAAACCCGACGCGAAGAAGATGAGCTCGGTACCCGGTTAGAAATAGAGAACAGTAAAATTATTGTTCAAGAGCCCTGCGCTTGTGCGGTTGGTACACAAATCAGCATGAAAAATCTTTTTTTCAGTGTGCCGGCGCGCCGAAATTTTTTGAAGAACAATGCAGTGGAAATGCGCCACATCATTGATGAGTTTATGCGGGTAGCTTTGGCATTTCCGGCCTTAGCATTCAATTTAACAAGTAATGGTCAGGAAGTATTTCACTTAGAGCCCGGCAGCCATAAACAAAGAATCATTCAACTACTGGGCAACGCTTACCAAACCAAACTGGTTTCGGTAAAGGAAGAAACCGATTACATGAACATCCATGGATTGGTGGGAAAGCCCGAAACGGCGCGTAAAACCAGGGGTGACCAGTATTTTTTTGTAAACAATCGCTTTATTAAAAGTGCTTATCTGAATCATGCGGTGAATACTGCTTTTGACAATCTGCTTCCTAAAGACAGTTTCCCAACTTATATTTTATATATTGATTTAGATCCAGCGCAAGTAGATATAAATGTGCATCCCACCAAACAAGAAATAAAATTTGAGGATGAGAAAATCATCTATGCTTTTGTGCAGGCAGCTGTAAAACATGCCCTGGCTCAATTCAGCGTTGCCCCCTCATTAGATTTTTCATTGAATGCGGGTATTCAACAGCTAGATGCAATCAACCGGCCCTTTACCGAAGAGAAAAAAGAAGCTACGGCAAGTAGTTCGCTGTATCAAACATTCAGCAAAAAGAATCAGGCACACTTTATCGAAAAAACAGAGGATGCTTCGCTGAAACACTGGAAAGAGTTTTTTACCCCTGCCAACTCAGAGGCAACTCAATCATCAGTTGCCTCTACTACTCCCCTTTGGCAAAAAGAAAATACAGTTGCAAAAGCTGATTCGGGAATTCAAATTATATATGAAATTCCATTTGTGCAATTGCACCAAACCTATTTGCTGGCCACAACCCGGGATGGATTTATAGTGATTCACCAGCAATTGGCACATGAAAGAATCCTCTACGAAAAATACGGCCAAGCCGCCCATGGGCATCAAATGGCTACGCAAAAAAGTTTATTTCCGGTATCACTTACCCTGGCCCCAGCAGATGCCGCTTTATTAAATGATTTGCTCCCCGATCTGGCTCAAATTGGCTACCAGATAGAAAAGAATGACCAGCACGAGTTTGTAATTCAGGGTATTCCTGCCGATATATTGCCGGGCAATGAGCAAAATGCCATTGAACTTTTACTAGAGCAGTTTAAGCATTTCAGCAGTGAAATTCAATTCAGCAAAAGAGAAAAAATTATCCGTTGCATGGCTCGTCAACAAGCCATCAAAGCCGGTAGAACCTTAACTTCCCGTGAAATGCATCAATTGGTAGAAGAATTATTTACCTGCAATAGTCCCAATATCAGTCCCTCAGGTGCAGCCACCTACTTATTATTCAATGGTGATTATTTAACCCGGATGTTTGGCAAGTAGGGAGGGTTTAAAGCACTCAATACTTATCGATTAACCCAGTAAGAAATTTTTCAATCGTTTTTCTCACTTCACTTGCAGACCGTTGATGGGCATTTACCAGCACCGAGAAGATCAGCGTTTTTCCTTTTCGGGTAAGCAGATACCCACTAAGGGCAACATGATTACTTAGGGTGCCGGTTTTTGCATAGATACGCCCGGCATAGTTGGTATATAAGCCGCTTAAAGTTCCTTCATTACCAGTAGGCAAAATAGCGGTAATTCGTTTCCAATCATATCCAGATTTCATTGCTTGCAATACGGCAATAAAATCTTGCGGAGTAAACAGGTTATAGCGACTCAGTCCACTGCCATCTACCCACTTAGGTTTTTGTGGCAAAAAACTTACATCATTGTTCAGCAAACTATCTATAACCATTTTGGTATTCATCACAGCAAAACGTTCATTGCTAACCATGAGTAATAGCTGTTCGGCAAAAAAATTATCGCTTCGGTGCATCATAGTCGATAATACCGAATCGGTAGGTTGAGATTTGATCGTTACCACATCCGGCCAGCGTTCTAGCCTAAATAAAGTAGATTCAACGGTTGTATGCAGTGTATCGGCAAGTAATTTCGCCAGATGATCCGCGGTTCCTACCCGAAAGGGCATGGTAGATTGCTGAAAAGGTTTGTTAGCAGGAACTGTATAAAATGAATCACTGCCTAAGGAGCGGGTAATAAAAAATTTTCCGTCTGCCGGTATCAATTGTGCAGGTAGGATGCCGGTAGGTATGGTAGCAATGCCTGCTGTATTTTTTTGAAACTGGGCTAGGTTACCATATATAGGTAGTACTGAACGTTCTGGCATATAATCGCTGGTATAATCGTCCCAGGCCCAACCAGCGCCCAATGCAGGCTCCTTCCAGTTTGTAGAGGAAAGTAAAATTTTATTTTGTTGCTTCAAAAAAAGATAGGCGGGCTGAAATGCATATTCGCTGAGTAGAAAAGTAGGATCGGCATTGCCTTCTACTTCCACCACGCCCTTTCCTTTATCTACATATCGCAAAGCAATTAAACTATCGCCTAAATACCGCAGGGCAGCATAACAAGTAAACAATTTGGTATTACTGGCCGGCACAAAATATTTATCGCCCTGATAGTTGTATAGATATTCCCCAGTAGCCGCATCCATTATAGAAATGCCTACATGAGCAGGAGCCATAACGGGTTGTTGCAATACTTGCTGTTGGGCATCCCTGCGTATTTTACTGCCAACACTGCAGGCATTCAGTAACAGCAAACAAAGTAAACTTAAAAGATTACTACCCTTTTGCATACGATCAATTATTAGTTATCTGCCAAAACAATCTGCTGGCAATTATTAAATATACGAATTGATACTGGGAAATTAACTTAAACTCCGCTCAACCGCTCTCAACCAGGATTCGGGAATCTCATTATTACTGGCGGTTAAATAATCCTGATAACTGCAGGCTACATATTTGTGTTCATTAATCTGCATCCACCAACGGCCAGAGCGCTTACTTTGCAAGAAGGTGGTAGAAACCTCTGCAAAAGCCAGATTATAATGATTGAATTCGTGGCCATGTTCTAAATTGGCTTCTTCTTTTCCGCTCCGAATGCCATCCATCAGGTACCAAATCATTTGTGCCATTTGTTTAGCAGTCATAGAGTGCATATCATTTCCAGGATCGTAGCCATATAATCCGATGCTGCTGCATTGATTACTCATACCAGCATATTGCATCAGGGTGCAGGCTTCTTCGCCCGTAAATCCATTAGGAGTTACCCTATTTGCGGGCGCATGTGCATGTTGAATAGCTGCTATATCAAAACTTACGAAATGACTATTGCGAATGGCAGGTTCCATTTGTTCGATCGCTTCTTTCACTTTGCCCACGCGAAAACAATCGAACCGAAGCTTATCAATCATTTCCAACATGTCGGGATGCATAAAATAGCTTTGGAAGCCAATATGTGTATAATGACGAAGATGATTAGGCAACCCGGTAAACATTTCTACCAGAAATATATCCTCTGGTAATACGCCCTCCATATCGAGGTCAATTTTCGAATCAATCACTGTAGCATCAATAATGCGATTCAAATCGCCATAGGCCTGATACTGAGCTAAAGTATTATCATGAGTACCTCCAACAATCAAAACTCTTTTTCCGGCCTCAACCAACTCTTTCACTACGGTTTTCAGGGCTGCATAACTATCCTGCAGCGAAGAACCGGTTCGAATATTTCCCAAATCTGCCAGTTTCACATCCGAATGCCAATGAAATAATTGATACAGTTCTTTTCGAATACAATCGGCGGCATTGGAAGGTTGTTTACCCGGACCCGCCCCCCGCATTTCGCAGCAACCCACCAAAATCAAATCGGCAGAGCTGATATCTGGAATTTCGGTTTCATGTAATAGAATATGCCTGCCCAACTGATTGTCTTTAAATCCTTCATCCTCCATGATGGAGGCAACTGATAGTGGGGTAAGAAAATCGGCAAGGCCCTGAAAAGACATATAAATATATTGAATACTATCAACGAAAAATTGGTCAGAATATTGCCTGAAACAGCTTTAAAATTGACAGTTTCCGCCCCTCTTACTTATTCGGAAGTAAATCGGTACCCTACGCCTCGAACGGAATGAAAGTATCGGGGTTGACGACTATCTTGCTCGAAATATTTTCGAAAATTTAAAATAAAGTTATCGATAGTTCGGGTGGTTGGATATACCTGATACCCCCAAACCAATTGTAATATTTTATCGCGGGGCACTACTTCCTGATTATGCTCAATTAATAATCGAAGGAGCATGATTTCTTTCTTACTAAGGCTCAATTCCTGCCCTGCAAAATTGATTGCCTTTTGTGCTGAGAAAAAAATAGTGTTGCCGCCAAACTGATAAGTATCCGGCAGCGATACTAGCTGTTGGGATTTATTATTTTTTTCTATCAACTTCCCAATTCGTAAGAGCAGTTCTTCTAAATGAAAGGGTTTGGTAAGATAGTCATCGGCCCCCAGCCGAAGTCCCCTCACTTTATAATCACTCGAATCTCTTGCACTTAAAATTAAAATGGCCACTTCGCGGTTTTGAAGCCGGATGGCTTCGGTAGCACTGATACCATCCATTTCTGGTAACATTACATCCATAACAATTAAATCGAAATGAGCCTGCTCACACAAACGAATAGCCGTAGCGCCGTCGGAAGTGCAGGTTACTTCATACCCTTCCAACTCCAAATTGAGTTTGAGCGCTTCCTGAAGATGTTCCTCATCTTCTACCAATAATATTTGTGGTTTAGGATGCATAGATAGGCGGAAAAAGAACAGCGAAACGACTGCCCCCGGTTACCTGATTTGTAACGGTGATAGAAGCACCATGACTTTCAGCAATTTTTTTACAAAGATAAAGTCCAAGTCCGGTTCCCTTTTTTTGGCGGGTCCATTCACTTCCTGTGCGGTAAAACTTTTTAAAAATATTTCGCTGCTCACCCTCTGCAATTCCTGGGCCCTGATCGGAAACGGAAACTTCCCAGCCATCGGTCAACCGTTGAAGCGCTACTTCAATGGGTTTACCGGCGGGGGAATATTTGATGGCATTTTCTATCAGATTATTCATCAAAATCAGCAGCAGCCATTTTTCTCCTAAAATTGTACTATCAGCATCAGCCCTAAGTAAAATCAGACTACTTGTAAAGCGAGCTTGATTTTCTTCCACCGATTGCTGTAAAATAGCCGAAAGGTTTACAGGCAAGGAAGTGGCCCGGTAGAGTCCACTATCGAACTGCGAGGCCAGTAAAATATTACTGCAAAGGGTATTCAGCCGATTGGTTTCTACCAGGGAGTTATTCAATAATTTTTGTTGGGTAGCGGTATCTAGTGTTCGTTTTTGTAAGGTTTCTAAATTCAACTGGGTGATGGCAATGGGCGTTTTGAGTTCATGCGAAATGGCCATCATCAGATTTTGTTGTTGCTCCGAAAGGCGAAATTGGCGGCGGGTAGCTCGGAATACAAAAACTGCCCCCACCAATATTAAAGCGAGAAAAGTAAGGCCCTCAGCTATGTATTGGATGGTTTTACGATCAGCATACCGCTGAATTTCCTGCAAGGGTGCTGAGTGATTTTGTGATGTGGCAGGAACCTGTTGCAACCGGATTTCTTCAATCAGTCGATTTTGTTTTTCCAGTGCAAAAAACCAATAAGCCAGTGCCAGTATCATGTAAAAAAGCAAGGCCCAGAAAATAATGCTTAAAATATTTCTCTTAACAGGGCGATGAGTTAGCGATATCATGGAACAGATTTTTCTACCCGCAACCCCGCCTGCAATAATTTCTGAAGGGGATCTTCGCGCATGATTTGTCGCAAAACAAAAGCGTATTCACCAGCCACCAGCCGAACGGGTTGTTGGGTGATGCGAATCCGATGATCAAACACATCATCCATTCCAATCCCCTGCCATCCTTTTTTATTATCACCCAGGGTTAGCATAACGGTTTGCTTTTTGAGTGTGTCGCCCGGAGCACGGGTACCTACCTCCAGCCAAAGATTATTATAATGATAGGCATCTTCGTGCCTAATAATGGCATAAATGTGATATCGTGCGCTGGTATCTGTAATCTGAAATTTAAAAACACAGGTATCAGCAGACGCCCACTCATGAGATGGGAATGGCCGTAACTGCTCATATACATTCAGTTGGCGGCAGGCTGCAAATAAGCCCAACACAAACATCAACCCTATCAGTTTTTTCAAGTTAGCCCGATTTTATGCAAAGATAATAGCTAGCACTGCAACCTGTACAGCAAGCTTTCAAAAATCAGAGAATATTCAACACCTGTTCCTTGGCTTTTTCCAGCTCATCCTTCATTAAAATAACTGCCTGTTGTATTAACACATCATTGGCTTTGGAGCCAGTTGTATTAATTTCACGCCCAAATTCTTGCAGTATAAAAGATAATTTTTTGCCCTTAGAAACTTCCGCATCCGACAAAATAGAACGGAAATAATCACAATGATTTTTCAAACGAACTTGCTCTTCACTGATATCAATTTTCTCGATATAATAAATTAATTCCTGTTCCAACCGGTTCGAATCATAATTTTCTTTTCCCACCTGCTCCTCCATCAATTTTCGCAAATTGTCTTTCACTCGAACCCGCCGCTGCGGTTCTAATGTTGCTATCAAAGTTTGTTGTTCCTCAATGTTGGCAACCCGCAATAACAAATCCTTTTCCATAGAAGCCCCTTCGTTTAAACGATGTTGGTTTAACTGATGAATGGCATCTGCTAAAACCAATCTGAATTTTTCCCAATCTTCTGGAGTAAGTGTTTCCGTGGTAGGTACAATTACTTCGGGTAGTTTAAGAATGGTAGATAATATATCTCCTGTAGCAATGGATAAATCGGCTGCCAATTTGGCTACTGGCTCGTAATATGATTTCGCCAGTTCGGTATTGATAGAAATAGGCTTGGATGCGCCATTCATTTTAATATGAATAATACATTCAACACTACCCCGCAGCAATCCCTCAGACAACTTATTTCGGATATCAAACTCAAAGGGTTTTAATAAAGCGGGGAGCGTGAGCCGCAGGTCGAATTGCTTGCCATTGAGCGAGCGAATTTCTACCAGATAGTTTTTATCTCCAATCGTTTGCTCTGCCCTTCCAAAACCTGTCATTGAATACAACATATGCTATTTCAAATTATATAAGTGAATTAAAATCCCCAATCCTACAGGAAATGAGACACACATTCCGAGTTTATTTCAGCCAACCAGCCAGTATATGCCAGTTTTCCTTCTCCCAAATGGGGCAAAAGATGCGGTGGTTAGTGAAATAAATCAACCAAAACAGTTACCGGAATGCCGGCATGAATGTTTGCTGCGCAACAAGGTACAAATTTTAGCAATATGCTGCTATTTTTGCAGTCGGAAGCCCAATGCCGGATTAATGTATTAATTTCTCGCTGTAGTTATGATTTACGATTCACACACCCTGCAACACCTCACCCACGAAACGAATCGACTATTGCCGCTGGCGCAATCAACCCCCATTTGTGCGGATGAAAATGACATGGCCCAACTTCGGGAGATATTGCATTTTCATGAACATCGGTATTATGTTCTGAGTGCCCCTTTAATTGCAGATTATGAATACGATCAGTTATTCAAATGGCTGGTAGCCACAGAACTGCAATTTCCTGAAAAGCGAACCCCCGACTCCCCTACCCTGCGAATAGGCAGTAGTTTGAATAGTCAGTTTCAAACCGTAGCACATCTGGTGCCGATGCTCAGTTTAGATAATAGCTATCAGCCAGAAGATTTGATTGACTTTAATCGAAAAGTATTGGAACTATCGGGCGCTACCCAGGTAACTTACTGTGTAGAACCCAAATTTGATGGAGCCAGTATCTCCTTACTATATGAGAACGACCGATTAACCCGCGCCACTACCCGAGGAGATGGGGTGGAGGGAGAAGAGATTACACAAAATATTCGCCAGATTCGTTCGATACCGCTGCAGGCATCTTTTTCCGATTTTGGAATTAAACAAATCGAAATTCGGGGAGAAGTAATTATGAGCAAGCAGTCTTTTGATGCTTTCAACCGCGAACTTAGTGCCCAGGGCTCGAATGTGTTGGCCAACCCACGAAATGCTGCTGCCGGAAGCCTACGGATGAAAGATACCCGAGAAGTAGCCCGGCGCAAATTAGATGCCTTTTTGTATCATATCAGTTATGTATTACTGGATGATACGAATAACATCCAGGTACAAGCAGCGGTTGCTAAGGGTAAACAGCAATTGGCTACCCATAGTGGAAGCCTGGAGTTATTATGGGAACTGGGCTTACGCTCTCCTGAAAAAGAAAAACGCGTGTTTGAAAATATCAATCAGGTAATAATTTATTGCGCCGAAGCAGAAGCCGGCAGAGATAATTTACCGTATGAAATTGATGGGATGGTAATTAAGGTAAATAGCATCGATTTGCAAGATCAATTAGGGATGACTTCCCATCATCCCCGCTGGGCCATTGCCTATAAATTCAAAGCCCGGCAAGCTACTACCCAATTGTTGGGTGTTGAGTTTCAGGTTGGCAGAACTGGGGCTGTTACACCAGTTGCTAAATTAGCCCCCGTTTCGCTAGGGGGCGTAACCATCTCAAGTATTTCAATCCACAATGAAGAATATATCCGCGAAAAACAATTGATGATAGGCGACCGGGTATTGATAGAGCGAGCAGGTGATGTGATTCCCCAGATTGTGCAATCCCTGCCAGAACTTAGAAACGGCTCCGAAACAGCCATTCAATTTCCAACCCATTGTCCGGTATGTAAAAGTGAATTATTTAAAGAGGAAACCGAGGCAGTTTGGAGATGCATCAACATTGAATGCGAAGCACAGGTAATAGAAAAAATCATACACTTCGTTAGCAAGGATGCCATGGACATCAAAAGCTTTGGTGAAGCTAATGTGAGAAAGTTTTATGAAATGGGTTTGCTGAAAGATATACCGGGCATCTACACGCTGCCGCTCGACCTCGTTGCCGGTTTGGAAGGATTTGGCAGGAAGAGTATCGACAACCTTCAATCGGCCATTGAGGCTTCGAAACAACAACCCTTGCATCGACTTATTTATGGACTCGGTATTCGTTTTGTTGGAGAAACTACTGCCAAAACTTTGGCCAATCCGATTACCCATTTATTAGATTATAGAAATATTTCGGAAGAGCATTTAATGGCGCTAGAAGATGTTGGCAAAAAAGTGGCGGCCAGTATCCATGCATTTTTTAGTAACCCTCAAAATATTGAGATGCTGGAACAACTAGAAAAATTGGGGGTTCAGCTGGTTAATCAAAAAAAGGAAGTGCCAGCCTCCGGAGCACTTACGGGAAAGAGTTTTTTATTTACCGGCACCCTCAATCAATTCACCCGCAAACAAGCCGAAGAGATGGCCGAAGCACAGGGAGGTGTTATTGTGGGAAGCGTGAGTGCCAAATTAAATTATCTAGTAGTTGGGGCCGATGCCGGCAGTAAACTGGAGAAAGCAAAAAAGATAAATACCATCCATGTTATTTCTGAGGAGGAATTTATTCAGTTGATACAGACCACACAAAATAATGCACCCGCCTAATCCAAATACCATGATACAACCTGCTACGCTGCGTTTCATAAAAGAGCTAACAAAAAACAATCACAAAGACTGGTTCGACGAACACCGAAAACAATATGAAACCGCAAAACAAAATTTTCGTGAGCTCGTAGAATTGATTATTCGAGAACATAGTAAAAAAGATAGTAGTCTCGCTGCGCTCAGTTCGAAGGACTGTATGTTCCGGATTAACCGGGATGTTCGATTCAGTAAAAACAAAGCTCCCTATAAAACCAATTTTGGCGCAAGCATTCAGGCCGGCGGGAAAAAATCTATGTTGGCCGGTTATTATTTTCACCTTGAGCCTGGGGGTAAAAGTTTTGTGGGGGGTGGATTGTATATGCCGGCAACTGCCCAATTACAGAAAGTACGTCAGGAAATTGATTACAACTGGAAAGAATTTGCCGGTATTTTGCAAGCAAAGCCTTTTGTAAAAACCTATGGGAGTTTAGAAAAAGGGGAAGGGATATCACTTACCCGAGAACCCAAGGGATACGAAAAAGATAATCCCGCTATAGAAATGCTGAAACTGAAAAGTTGGGTGGCGACTGCTCCTTTATCCGACAAACAGATTATGCAAGCAGATTTACCAAAAATTATTTTACATTCTTTTTCAGTGCTGCAACCCCTGCTGGTTTTTCTCAACCGATCGTTGGCAGATGAGTGATGCTGGTACAATTAATTTTCAGCATTAGTATCGTATAAAGTTCGAAAGGCAGCAGGTATATGTGCAATTACATCCGTGGCAAGCAGGCTTTCATAGGCAGACGACTGAACTGCTATATCAGCCGACAGGCCATGTAAATACACGCCCAATTGAGCGGCTTCCAAAGAACCATACCCTTGTGCCAGCAAGGCGGTAATCATGCCGGTTAACACATCGCCTGATCCACCTTTTGCCAACCCAACATTGCCAGTAACATTGTACCAGCCTTTTCCTTGCTGGCAAATAAGGGTATGGCTACCTTTAAGCACCAACACCCAGGGATGCTGCTTGCTAATAGCAAGAGCTTTGGTTGCCCGGGCATACTCATCTGTATGACTACCAAACAATCGATCAAATTCTTTGGGATGGGGGGTTAGAATAGTCCCTGCCGGAATAGAAGAAAGCCATTCGGGATGCTTAGATAACATAGTGAAAGCATCTGCATCTAATACCAGTGGTTGTGTGCAGTTTACTAATATCGAGTGCAAACATTCTTCGGCAGCAATATCCGAACCCATTCCCGGCCCGATGCCAATAGAGCGATAAGGTGAAAGTGCGGGTAATCCATTTTCGCGAAAGGTTACCATTGATTCAGGTAAATCGGTATGAAGGGCATTCGCATAGGTTTGGGGGATATGTGCCGTAACTAAACCTGCGCCAGATTGCAAACATGCCCGCGTAGCTAAAATAGCTGCCCCCATTTTTCCGGCACTTCCGGCAACCAGCAGGGCGTGCCCAAAATTTCCTTTATGCTGATGGGCTTGCCGGGGTTTAAAAATAGTAAGGATATAATCGGCATGCAGCAATTGAAGAACCGGCGGATACTGCGCTGGAAAATCCTCCGCTAGCCCTATGGATACTATTTCCCATTTCCCCAGGTTTTCGGTATTGAGTGAGAGAAAAAAAGCAGGTTTTGGCACTTCAAAACTGATGGTAACTGTTGCACGAATACAAGCACCTGAAATGAATTGGTTGGCGCCCATGCCACTGGGCATATCCACCGACCAAACATTCGCTTCAGATTGATTAATATGGTTAACTAAATGAGTGCACAAGGGATTGAGCGCACGATTCAATCCAGCACCAAAAAGTGCATCTATCACCCAGCTATGGGCAGGGAGTGCGGGAAAATCAGATTCAGTTCTAAGTAGTTTCAGTGCAACCTCTTTTTGCTGTAATTCCTGCAAGCAAAGGCGGATGTGCTCAGGTAGAACCCCGTTGCTGGTAAGATGAAAAACCTGGGGTTCATAGCCCTTTTCTTTTAATAAACGAGCGATGTAAAATCCATCCCCGCCATTATTACCCGTGCCGCAAAAAATATAGCAGTCGGTTGAGGAGTGATGTAACAACAACCATTTACCCACAAATGCTTGCGCAGCCCTTTGCATCAACGCCTCCGGCGAGGCATTCTGCTGTTGCAGGGTAAACTTTTCCCATTGTTGAATGTACTCAGGGGAGCCGATAGGTGTACAATAGGGTGATAGCATAACTGATTACAAGTTACCATTCTTTTTTAGCATACTAGAGCAACCCGTTGGCCATCATATATTCTGCAATCTGAATCGCATTGGTAGCAGCCCCTTTTCGTAAATTATCACTAACTATCCAAAGATTCAGGGTATTCGGCTGTGTTTCGTCGCGACGAATTCTTCCCACAAACACTTCATCTTTTTCATGCGCCCATAATGGCATGGGGTAAATTTGCGCATTTACATCGTCTTGCACCACTACTCCCGGAGCTGAGGATAATAATGCAGTAATATCAGCCAATTCGAACGGTTGTTCAAATTCAATATTTACGCTTTCGCTGTGGCCTCCAACTACGGGAATCCGAACGGTGGTTGCGGTAACCCGAATAGAATCGTCTTGCATGATTTTTTTGGTTTCCTTCACCATTTTCATTTCTTCTTTGGTATATCCGTTTTCGAGGAAAACATCAATTTGGGGAATCGCATTTAAATCAATCGGATATTTATAAGCCATCTCTCCGA
>CAIUKP010000224.1 GCA_903899675.1 uncultured Bacteroidota bacterium
CTGTGAGCCCGGTTAGAGAACTCATCAATGGCTTTATCCGTTCGGAAAGTGATTTGCTGGAAGAAAAAACCACCAAATATTTTAAAGATGTGCACGACCATATTGTTCAGGCAAATGACGTTGCAGAAAACCTACGCGATTTGATGATGAACCTACAGGATTTATATATCAGTCAGGTTAACCTTAAAATGAACGAGGTAATGAAAGTAATGGCCATCGTTACCTGTGTGCTCACACCGGCTACCGTAATTGGTGGAATTTTTGGAATGAATTTCGACGTAATACCCTTCTCCCATCATCCGAATGGATTTTACTATACCGTTCTTTCCATGGTAGTAATTATGGCAGGATTTCTGGTGTATTTCGGAAGAAAACGCTGGCTATAAAAATGCTAAACTTAGAGCTCAATTAAGCTATTGGTAGTGCCAAAAACATTCAGCACTTCCCCATCTCCCTGCGGCTCATTTATCCACTCCTGCTTATTCAGGCGATATTTAAACTCGTGGCGGGTATTTTTAGGCAAATTCACCTCTACGGCAAAACTGCCGTCCTTCTTTTTATTTAATATGATGCCACTCTCCCAATCACCGTTTAATCCCAATACCTCTACCTGTTCGGCCTCAACAAAATCTACCAGAAATTTCACTTTCGAATACTCTTTTGTCTTATACAAGGTTTTTTGAATCATTGTGTACTATTTACACTTCATACCCAAACCTGAAAAAGGTAACCCTCGTATAACAAAATATTACATATTTGGTGTTCGTAGGATTATCTCCTTAAATGATAGGCTTTGGGTTGAGAAAATGCCCTTAAGCCGGCATGAGACAGTGTACTACCTAGCCCACTATGCTTTCTTCCACTCCAGGGAAGAGCAGGACTTACCCGGTCGCAGCAGTTCCAATACACCGTTCCGGCATTCAATTCCTGATGAATTTTTTCGGCTCTTTCAGCCCGATTGGTATATACAGATGCGGTTAAGCCATAGTCACTGTCATTCATCAACTGTATGGCTTCCTCATCACTATACACCCGCATAATGCCTATAACCGGTCCAAAAGATTCTTCCTGCATTAATCGCATCTGATGATTTACTTCAGTTAAAACCGCTGGCTGAAAATAATTGCCGGGATTATTGGCAACCTTTGCGCCACCACAATGCAACACAGCCCCTTTAGCAACTGCATCCTGCACTTGCCCTTCTAAAAAAGCAGCTTGGCTAGTTCGGGTAAGTGGACCGATATAAACACCCTCCTCTTTGGGATTACCTGCTTTGTATTGCTTTACCTCCTCCACAAATGCTTGCACATATTCGTCATACACTTCGGAATGCACATAAATTCGTTCCACTGAACAACAGCTTTGTCCATTATTATAAAAGGCTCCATCCGCCGTTGCTTTTGCTACTGCAACAACATCTGTAACTTCATTCGTTACATACAAAGGATCCTTGCCACCCATTTCTAATCCACAGGCAACCCGGCGATGCGCTATTTTTTGATAAATGAGGTTTCCGGTTGCATACGAGCCGGTAAAGAAATATCCATCCAGTGGTAATTCTAACAACAAGCTACCCACATCACCCGCTCCCAACGCAATGGGAACAATTGCCGAGGGTACACCCGCTTCTATTAATAGTTTTTGTATTTCCAATCCGGTAAGGGAAGCCAATTCCGAAGGTTTATACATAACTGCGTTACCTGCCAACAATGCAGGCACCAGCACATTGATTCCTACCAGATAGGGATAATTCCAAGCAGAGATATTGGCTACAACACCCAAAGGTTCGTACACGATTTTTTCACGCGTATCTCCTTCCGCAACCATCCACTCGGGGCCCAGATATTGTTCGGCGTGGGATGTTAACCATTGAATGCGAAAACAGGCACCATTGATTTCATTGCGCGACTGGCTGATCGGTTTGCCTACTTCATCGGTTAGTATGGCTGCTAGCCTTTCGATATTAGCCAACAATAATTCTTGGAACTTTTGCAATATACCCACTCGTTCGGCAAGTGGAAGCAGATACCACTGAGGCTGTGCCTGTTTGGCAAGCGTCCATTTTGCAGAAACAGTTGCATAATTATCAAGGGCTAAATGACCAATCACTTGTTGGTTATGCGGATTTAATACTTCCATTTTTTTATTTTCCATATTGTGCTAATTTAACTGCTAACTTATTTTCATGATATGCCTGCGCCTGGTGTAACAACCAATTTCGTATAGGAATCGAAAGTGTACCGGCATCTGCCTGCTCAACCCGCTCGGGATGCCATTGAACAGCCAGTAACGGAGCATGATTAGCAAACGCTTTCCACTCTAGCGCTTCAATAACTTCATCCGGTGAAATTCCTGTAATCATTAAATCATCTGCAACCCTGTCTACGGCTTGGTGATGTGCACTGTTAATCATTGCTTGCTGTGTTTGGGCAATTTCAGCTAATTGAGAGCCCGGAGAAAGCTGCACCAGATGTTCTCCATCGGCATCTGCCATTCGGCGGTGATTAGTTTTTCCGCTTTCTTCTAAATCAGCCAATAAAGTGCCTCCCAGGGTTGTATTCACCAATTGTAATCCTCTGCAAATGGCCAGTACGGGTATTTTTTTTATCAACGCTTGCTTAAAAAGCAATTGTTCAAAATGATCACGTGCATCATCCCAGCCATCTTTTGGCGCATGCGGATATTCGAGTCGCTCGCTGTTATATAGAGAGGGATTTATATCGGTTCCGCCGGTTAGCACCAACGCATCACAAACTTCCAACAATGCTGCATTCGATAAATGAGCTGCCAATAAAACAATACGAACCTGACTATCATTTCCAATTACCCAACGGGGATAAAACTCGAATCGGGTAGTTGAAAAAGTAATGCCTATAACAATTGTATCCTTCATATTTTACAATGCGGCTGCATACAGTTTACGAAAATCATCCAAACTAACCGGTTGCGGGTTATTCGGATGGGCAAAATCTTCCAGTGCCAATTGTGCTAGTGTTTCTAGATGTTCTTCCTTTACTCCCACTTCCCGCAATTTGGCAGGAATACCAATTTGCCGATTGAGTTCGCGAACCCATTCAATTACACCCGCAGCATCTTTTTGTGCAATGAGCAACACCTGCGCCATCCGTTCAAATTTTTCAGCCGCACAAGCAGCATTAAATGCAAGTCCATACGGCAAATTAACCGCATTGGCTAAGCCATGATGGGTATCTAGTAATGCCGACATAGGATGAGCTAGTGAGTGAACAACGCCCAATCCTTTCTGAAAAGCAATCGCACCCATCATAGAAGCCAATAACATATCCGAACGAGATTGCAGCGTTGGGGCATTAACAGCAGTAACCAAGGAGCCAGCAATTAATCGGATACCTTCCAACGCAATCCCCTCACAAATAGGATGATAGTTTTTTGCCAGCAATGCCTCCATATTATGGGTAAGCGCATCCATACCGGTTGCTGCTGTAATGGCGGGAGGCAAATCGAAGGTTACTTGTGGATCGGCAAATACACGAATTGCCAGCAGTTTTGGACTGAACAAGATTTTTTTCTGATGCGTTTCATCATCTGCAATAATAGCCGAGCGACCCACTTCACTGCCGGTTCCGGCGGTGGTAGGTACGGTAACAAATAAGGGTACGGGACCCGTAACATATACATCGCCGCCAATCAAATCGTCGTATTTAAAAAGATCCTCACGATGATGTACCCGCAACACAATTGCACGCGCAACATCAATGGCGGCACCCCCTCCTAAACCTATAATCGCATCACACTCACTGGCATCATATTGATCGGTACCAGCATACACATCAGACTTTACCGGATTTTTATGGATGTTGTGAAAAACGGTAACGGCTAATCCAATCGCTGATAAGTTAGCCACTATTTTTTTAAAAAAAGGTAGTGCTGCAATGGTTGCATCGGTAACTAATAAGGGGCGTCGACATCCTTGATCGAACAAGAAAGCAGGCATCTCATCCACCGCACCCGCACCAAATCGGATGATGGTAGGAAAATTAAATTGAACTACAGACATAACTTGATTGAATTAAATTAAATGATTTCGAAATAGCGGCGGGTTTCCCAATCGGTAACTGATTTTGCAAATTGCTTCACTTCCCATTCACGGGTTTCTGTAAAATGTTGCACAAATGTTTTTCCCAGCAATTCTTTAGCAACCGAAGATTCTTTCATAATGGTAGTAGCGGCGGCCAGGGAATTAGGGAAACGACCATTGGAGATATCCTGATATCCATTACCTACAGAGGCAGGCTGGGCAAGTTTCATGCGATGCTGAATGCCATATAAACCAGCAGCCAAACAAGCAGCCATGGCCAGATAAGGATTGGTATCACTACCCACCACCCTTGTTTCGAGGCGGGAAGAGCTGCTGCTGCCAGGTAGGGCACGCAAGGCCACGGTTCTATTATCGATGCCCCAGGTTACGGTAGTAGGTGCCCAGGCCCCTTCTACCAAACGCTTATACGAATTAATAGTAGGCGCCACCAGGGGTAAAATATGTGGTAAACAATAGAGTTGCCCTGCGATATAACTTTTCATCAGGGCACTCATGTGGTTGTTATCTTTTGCATCGTAAAATAAATTCTGCTTGCCCGATTCATCCCAAAGCGATTGATGAACGTGCCCACTACAACCCGGCAGGTGCTCACTGATTTTGGCCATAAACGTAGCCATCACTCCGTGCATCCGAGCAATTTCCTTTACCGAAGTTTTAAACAGCACAGCGCGATCGGCAGCAGTTAACACATCTGAATAGCGAATGGCCGCTTCGTATACACCCGGACCAGTTTCTGTATGCAATCCTTCTATCGGAACCTGAAATGCAGTTAAGCCGCTGAACAAGGATGAGAGGTAGGTGTTTTTTTCTGTGCTGCGTAAAATAGAATAACCAAACATACCCGGTGTAAGGGGCGTGAGGCCGCGACCCTCTTTTTGCGCAAAAGTTTCGGGACTTTCGGAAAAATTAAACCATTCAAATTCTTGAGAAAACTGTGCGGTAAATCCGGCTTTTTTAGCACGAGCAATTACGGATTGCAGCAATTGGGCCGGACAAATTTCGAGGGGTTTACCGGTAGGTTTCACAAACTGACCCAGAAAAAAAGGCAAATCATTTTCCCAAGGTATGGTACGATAGGTTTCGAGGCGGATTACCACTTTTGCATCCGGGTACCCGGTATGCCATCCGGTAAAGCTGCCATTATCATAGGCCTGATCTACCATATCCCATCCAAATACTACATCACAAAAACCTAATCCAGACGAAGCCACCGAAATAAATTTTTCAGTAGAAATGTATTTTCCCCGCAAAACGCCATCGATATCACATACGGCAATTTTTACTTTTCCGTCGGGGTGTGCCTGAACGGCTTCTAAAATAGAACGATTCGTCATGATGATTTCCATTTATATAGTACAAAGCTACAGCCCATTATCAAAAAAAATCCAATAGCCAGGGTTGTATTGTACCAGATGAGTGACAGTAAAGCAATTACTGATAGCAATAAAGCACAATAAGGCGTATATGGATAACCTGGCACCCGAAAGGGACGATTTAACCCAGGTTCTTGATTTCTTAACTTTATCAGCGAGACCATGGCAATAATGTAAAGAGTGAGTGCGCCAAACACGGAGAGGGTAATTATTTCGGCTGTTGCATTGGTAAGAACTATGCCAATACCAATGATGGCATTCACTACTAGGGCAGTGGCGGGTGTTTGAAAAGTTGGGTGTATTGTTCCCAGCCATGCGGGTAGTTGACCAACTTTTCCCATTTCATAGGATGCACGTCCACCTGCCAGCAATAAGCCGTGAAAGGAAGCCAGCAATCCAAATAACCCGATGCCTACCAACAATTGATAATAAATATTACTGGTGGATACTATTTTACCGAGGGCAAGGGGTAGCGGAGAATCGGAAGTAGTTCCATCGGGTAGGTTCACAATGGCCTCCCAACCTTGCACGCCTACCGCAGAAAAAAACACCAGCATGCAAAGTACTACCAGCGTTAATAGTGCACTGCCAAATCCGCGTACAATATCGCGCTGTGGGTGAACACATTCTTCGGCCACATTGGCCAAGCCCTCAATACCGAGGAAGAACCAAATGGCAAAGGGCAGTGCAGCAAATACACCACTCCATCCGAACACAAAAGATTTTGTAGTAAAAGCTGCTACTGAAAAATGAGGCAGGGTAAGTGAAGCAAATAGTAGTAATTCGGCAACCGCCAACAGGGTAATCAACAATTCGAATCTGGCTGCAGCGCGGATACCATAAATGTTTAGACCTGTAAAAATTAGGTACACTAAAATGGCAGCCCCCGTAACTGAAATTCCCGGAAAACTAATGTGTAGATAGGTACCAATTGCAATGGCAATGGCGGGAGGTGCCAAAACAAATTCAATCCATTGTGCCATACCAGCCACAAAGCCCGCTTCTTTATTAAAAGCTCGGGCTGCATAATCGAAAACCCCACCTGCTTTGGGGATGGCACCAGCTAATTCTGCATAAGAAAAGGTAAAGCAGCCATACAAAACAATTACACCGGCAATAGCTATCAACATACCATAGGTGCCCCCTTTGGCTAAACCCAGGTTCCAGCCAAAATACATGCCTGAAATTACATATCCCACGCCCAACGCCCATAATAAAAGTGGGGTGAGCGATTTTTTTAATTGGGCTTCCTTCATTCCGAAAATTACCGCATATTATTCATATTCACCACAAGTAGCTAGCTGGGATTTTTTTGTTCGGGAGAACGAAAATTTACATAGCTCACCAAACGGGTAAACACCTGTAAATGTGGGAGGGTAAGAATGGCAATTCCCATAAAAATATATGCCATACTGCTGCTCAATTGCCACCTCGACAATTGAAAATAAACAAGTAGCGCAATACCTGCCAGTGCAAGCAAAGTAAAGGGAAGGGCTTTTTTAATCAACTGAAGCCAGCCTGAAAAGGTGGGGGGGAGTGATAACTGGTTTCGGATAAGATTAAACGATAATAATGAATGCCAGGCACCAAAATAAAAAGCGAATCCAATATAGAGGGGCATTTTATAAATAAATACACACCAAAGAAGGGTTTGCAGGCACCATCCTGCAATCGCAGAAACGTTTATCCCCTTGCTGTAAAGATAAATGGGCAGAAGTAACAGCAAAAGGGCTAGTCCGGCAGTAGCCCCCGCCCAAAACAGCGGACCATACAGTAACCAAGACTTTTCGTTAATAGAATTACCTACCAACGTAGCCAGCAGGGGGGCCGTATCTGAAATATGTGTGGTAATGGTAAAAACAATAAAGAATAAACCAACCGCTGAAAATAACAGCTTATTCATTTTTCCCGGAAGATGAAAGGGCCAGTCAATTTCTCCAAAATGATAGGCTGTTAATCCTATGAACAATACAAAAGCTGCTGTGGGAAACCAATACCAGCAACAGCCATATAGGAACATATTTAAAAGATACCGAATAAAAAATCGGGCAGCAGAAAACCGTGTGTTGGAAATTGCTGCCTGCGATTGCTCGATATAGTAATCCAGAGATCCATGTGGGATGCCGGTAGCAATAATCAGGATGAGAAAAAACAGCCACTGAGCAGATTGTGTTGGAGGATAAAATAAAACCCATAATACCAGCAAACATCCGGTTATTAGTAATTGTACTTTCAGTTGGCGAAAAAGGTGGGTCATCATTTGGTACGATTCAACAACACTTTAATAAAATATCGTTTGGGCAAGCGAATAAAAATAAGGGCTTCTTGAAATAGATTCGTTTGCTCAGCTAAAAATTGTAAGATGAAAGCTACGCGGTTATTTTTAAACAAGCTGGCAAAAATACCCGGCATCTGCTGAGGGTAGCGCTGAATTAATGTTAAAAACAAACGGTCGTAAAATAAAAATCTTTTAGCAGAAACCGGATGAGGAAGTTCGTTTTCCTTTTTCAGCCAGCCAATTATGGCCTGCGTATGTTTCATGCCTCGGGTAAATGAGTATCCGGTAGATGCCTTGATACATCCGGCAGCTGTTCCAATGGGTATGATAGTAGAAGATTCCGCTATTAGTTTTTTGGGTGGAAGCGACATAGGAATTTTGCCTACTTCCTTAGTAAGTATGGTAAAAGGTACCGGAATAAATTTGGCTATATACTGAGAAAGCAATTGTTCATACACTTCTTTTTCACAAAGGTTTTCAGAAAAAAAAGTGCACTCTACCAAGGCTCGGCGAGATGAAAAGGGAAGGATGTAATGAAAGAATAAGGGATGTGTTGTATCGCTTAAAGAAAAGTCCATCATCGTGGCCGTATCCACATCAAAAACATCGGTTGCAGTTTCTATTTCCCATCCTAAAAAGTGTTGCCATAGAAAAGGTTTTTCGGAAACTGGGTAGCTGGGTTGGGAATGAAAAATATATTCCGCGGAAATATTTCCTTTAGCAGTAACTACCTGATTTATTCCGGAATCAGCCGAAATAGCTTGCACCGGCTCAAACAAAAAATCTACGCGACTATCTTGCTGTAGCAAAGAAAGTTGATCTTGATAAAAATCTACGCTAGAAATATACTGGTATCGCAAAGACTGTAAGTCTTCTTTTACAGATACCCCCGGAGCAGAGAAGGCAATGTTTTTCCAGCTTTTTTTAACCAGGTGTTCAAAGAGATGATTTTTTGGATACCAGAAGCACCAGGTTTTTTCTTCGTGAGTAGCAGCGGCTTCTACTATTAGCAGCGATTCGAGGGAGAGATTTTTTTCTCTTACCAATGCCACTGCCAATTGTAATCCGGCACATCCGGCCCCAACTATTATATATTGATAGTGCGTACGCATAGGTATAAATGAATAATGGGTACCGAGGCACCCATTATTCATACTATTTCGTAAGATTAGATAATTAGAAGATTACGCTTCTTTTCTGCTCAAAGCATAAACAACTAATCCGAAACCGATTTTATTGATGGCATCACCAATGTTATAGATTACATCCATGTCAAGTCCGAAGTTCATTTTCATTCCAAATAAACCTCCAGGAGTTCCTTGGATATATCCAATTGGGTAAATTGCCCAGCCAACAAGTACAAACCAACCCAGTGTTTTAACTGCTTTTGCAACAGCAGGAGAACCAGCACCAGCCAGTTTGGCAACATCACCCATCCAAACTAGATAAACAATGGCGAAATAGGCAAGACCTGAAGCAAGACCCCACTGCCAGCTATGAGCTTGATCAATGGCTTCTCCAAAGTAACCGGTAACCAGCATTACTACGGATAAGAAAATCAACTGCCAAAGTAAACTTGACTTAGCTCCTGCTTTTTTGGTGATTAAGTAGAACTCAACACACATCAAAGGTACAGTCAACAACCAGTCAACATAACGGAAGAATACGGGAGACGCACCTGTTTCCAGATTGTATCCGCGCATGTAATAGTAGTGAACAGCTGCAATAAAAGTAATGATACCGGATACCAAAACGGATGTCCGCCATTCTTTACTGGTGTTGTTCACTTCCATAAAGAAGAAGGCAGCAGCAGCCATCATGGCCATTGTGCCTACGAAAAATGTGAAAGCAACGTAGTTGTTGTTTTCAATCGCTTTGAAAGTAGCGTCTAATAGGAGATTCATATATGTGGGGTTTGGTTAAAACAATCGTATTAAAAAAAATTCACGCACGTTTTTCGTTAGCACCCTTTTATAAACGTCCAAGATAATGAAAAGTTTATAAAATGCTAAAAATTTAAAGTTTTTTCTGCCTTTTATAAAAATTAAACAAAACAGGGGGTTTTTGTGCCCTTAGCTGCTCATCGGCAAGTAAGAGAATGAATTATAAAAATACAATGTTTCACAATTTACTTTTAATCATGATATTATATATGCATAAAAATATACTATTTATTTACGAAACCAGCTAACGGTAAGGGTTGAGCCGGGAAACATTCCTTGTGAGTTAACAAAATAATGTTAATTAACTGTTTACACATACAAGTTTATCATACTTCTTATAGAGAAATTTGCAAGGCAATTGTCGTAAAACAGATTTTTGGTTCAATAATACTAACAAGGTGTTGGCTGTAAAGTGCTAATCCTTAACATTTTATTGATAACATCCGGAATAGTAGTGGTATCTAATAAACAACTGAGGAAAATTAATTCCCAGCACAACCATTCAGATGTCGTCTATTTTAGGATATATTAATCTCTTACTGGTGCTGATACAGCCCGCCCCTGCCAGTCAGGAGCCTGTATTGGAAAAGCAAGCGGCTATCTCTTCCTTAGTTGAATGGGTTTTTACCGCACCGGAACCGGCTAGCCTGATGCAACTGGCAGCAGCCCCTCAAGATTTGGAAGCAGTAACGAATAATAACAAAGCCCTGCCCGTTTCCGGAGAAGTGGAGCTGATTCGATATTCCTCCAACTTATCAGTAACGGGGGTTGCCTTGCGTAACAAAGCACGGCATTCCGTTAAACTCTTCATTCTTTATTGCCAGTTAAAATCAGATCTGTTGGAACTTCTTTCTCGAAACTGATTTTTTAACTTATCAAATACTAATAATATGCAATACCAATTCAAATCAATCGCCCAATATATAGCTTCCGTTTTTGTAATAGCCCTCACACTTACTTCTTGTCAAAAAGAGTTTGGTTCAAAGCAGAACCTGCCAACAGATAATACTTCCTTAACTACTACTGCTACCTCGCCAACTATAGCTGTTGCTGCCAGCAGTTCATCGGGAACGGCAACCACTGGAGGATCTAGTTCCGATTCTGTGTATGTAATGCATACCTGTGAGAAAGGCCATCGTAGAGATTCCATCGCCTTTACAGCTTTACCTGCAACTGTTCAAGCCTATTTAGGCGCAAACTATACAGGATATAGCTTTATCAAAGCCTTTGCCGTAAAAGATACAACCGGAACCAGTAAGGGTTATGTAGCCATTGTGAGATTTAACGACAAACCCGTTGCACTTCTGTTTAAAGCAGACGGAACCTTTAGTAAGGTATTAGAGCAGCGTGAAAAAAATGATCTGGAAGGCGAAGGCTGGCATAACGGAGGTCGCTTTGAATTTCGCGATGGAAAATGTAAGGATACTTTGGCCTTAAATGATCTGCCACAATCAGTAAAAGCTTACATGACTACTTCCTATCCTAGCGACACGCTGGTGAAAGCCTTTAAAACAAGAGAGGGAGCCTATATTGTATTTTCAAAAAACAACGGCGCCTTTGTAACTGTATTTAATGCAAATGGAGGCTTTGAGAAAAGAGTAGCCCTGCCTGCAGTCGAGTGCGAGCTGGAAAATATCGCCCAAGGATCTTTACCAGGAGCTATCCAATCATATTTAACTGCCACTTATCCTAATTATGTGTTTAACAAAGCCGATAAACTTAAAGTAAATGGCACGATTAAAGGGTACCTGGTAATTATTAATGCGAACAATACGCGATATGCAGTAGCATTTGATGCAGATGGAAGATTCCTTGCTGCTAAAGTAATTTTCTAATAGTTGGTTTTGGTGAATAGGAGAATCGGTCGACTTAGTCGGCCGATTTTTTTATGCCTTCGATTCCCCAGCCGGTTGTTCTTTTATCCATAAGCCTACAAACATCCCTAGGGCAGCAAATGCTCCTAGAGCAAGAAAAGCTACTCGAAAATTACCAGTTAAATCAGCCAGCATACCCAGCAAAGGAGCCCCCACCAAAATCATTGTAATCCCTAACATATTCACCAAACCCATGGCAGCTCCTGCGCGGCCGGGAAACAAACGACCTGCTTTGCTGAAAATACCTGCATAAGGTAAGCCACAACCAATGCCTAAAAAGAGTATGGCCAAAATAACCCAGGGAAGCGTGATGGTTTGAATGGATAACAAAATACATCCTGCGATATTTAATATCATACTGCCAGTTACCAGCTTTCTAAAGCCCAGCAACTCCATCATTTTAGCGCCGTAAATACGGGTAAAAATACCCATCAGCAACACTACCGAACCTACTGCACCAGCCACTTTGGGTGCCAGACCGATATTAATTTTCAATAGTTCGTTAATCCAAGTGCCTATCACGATTACCAATCCAAAGGAAGCCATTTGCAAAAAGCCCAGCTTCCAGAGTTCAACATTTTGTAGTAGGGAAGAAAAATTAACCGGTGGATGAGGAACTGGTAAGGGGTTGGGGGCAATACTAAAAAAAAGAATAGCCGTTATCAGCGCAATGCCTGCAGTGATTGAAAATGCGCCCGACCACTGAAAAAATCCTGCCAGTTGCGGAATGGCAAATATCACAAAGCCAGAACCCAATAACACCGAAGCACCATACCATCCCTGAAATTTTGCCAGCTGATCTGGACTAGCCGTTTGGGCTACAAAACGGGCACCGGCAATAAAACTCATACCAGTTCCGAAACCAATAAAAAATTTACAGGCTAGCAACATTTGATAACTCGTGGCGCTCGCCATCCAAAAATTACCGAGGGTAATCAGGGTGAGTCCTGTTAGTATCACTCGCTTACCTCCTAGCTTATCTGCCAGATGGCCTCCGGGAATTTGCATGAAAGCATGGGTTAAAAAAATAGCACTGGTTAATAACCCGGCCTGTGCTTTGGTAAATTGAAACTGCTGCATCAATGTTGCCGCCAATGGAGCATGATTGGTATAATTAACGGAAAAAGCAAATCCTACCAAACAAGCGAGCAATAATGAAAGATTTTTTGTTTGCATACTATTAATATTTCGGCAATCGCCCGGCAGCCAATTGGTGTACTAATTTTTTAATCTCCTTTCCCCATATTTGATACCCCTTTTCATTATAATGCAAGCGATCTTCTACAAAAAGATTTTCCATGGGCTTCCCATCTTTTCCTAAATAACGGGCTGATGAATTTACGGTATATAAATAATTTTCTCCCGCACAATACTCCACTATCAATCGATTTGCCTCCTGCACTTCATTCCATACCATCCAGCGTTTGGGGCTGGGGGCTATTTGTAGCCAAACGATTGGCAACTCGGGATATTTATCTCGGATGGTTTTTACCACATACTTAAATAACTCTAGCACTTGAATAGGCGTTTTGTCTTTTTCAGATCCCGTGATATCATTCCCAACATACATAAAAAGAGCTGCCGGCTGATGAGGAAATACTATGCGCTTAACATAGTAAGCCATTTCGGTAAGATTACTTCCGCCATACCCGCGATGAATGATAGAAGGATACTTTACATCCTCCCGAATATTTTTCCATAACCGGATATAAGAACTGCCAGTGAATAAAACAGCATTCGCTGGATACGTATCTACCAAATTAGCACTGTCGAAATTCTTCATTTCAACCGCCCATCGCATAGTAGGATCCGACTTTTTCCCATTTGGATTAATATATCGCAGTTGGGTATATAACCAGGCCGACATTTCAGTGAGGGCACTGTCTTGCTTTCCGGCATTATTATCTAAGGTATGTCCTGCTCCATAAAATGGTCGCCATCCCGTTGCCACTCCGATTTGCAAACAATGCTGGTATAAAATATAGGGGCCATACTTAAAACCATGATACTCGTAGGAACTGTCGTAGGGTACGGTTTTGTCGGTAGTGCCAGCCACATTAAATAAAGGAGCATCCCCGAATCGTATCCACCGATAATTAATCATTGCCCCCCAGGCATTGATAACCCCACTTACTCGGGAAGAATACCCTGCATTGCCGCTATTGCCTTCCAGCGAACCCCATTGCGTGGTATCTATGGTTGCAGGTACATCTTCCTTTCGCATATATGCCATAGCCAAGCAGGTTTTTGCCCCAGCCGAACTACCCGTGATAAAAATCTGAGCGGTATCAATGCCGTATTCCTGGGCATATTTTCTAAAAAACCTTACAGCTGCTTTTCCATCTTGCTGTGCCCGATAAAGCGCATCTGCATAATCGGCATTCGATTTTTTATTGGCAATTCCCAACCGGTAATCAATGCTGGCAACTACATAGCCGAGTTGGGCAAAGCGGTTACAAATGCGGGAACCATAGGCGCCAGTGCGGGAGCCATTCTGAAATCCGCCTCCATGAATAAAAATAAGCAGCGGCCTATTTTGCATGGTATCATTTCCGGCAGGTTTAAATACATTCAACACAAGGGTTTCCTGATTCCCCTTTACATTAACAGCCGAACCGTAGGGAATAGCCAGCACAGAATCTACCTGCTGAAATACCGGATCGTGAAATCTTTTTTGTGCGGTTACGGATACTGCCATCCAGCAGCAAAAAAACATCGGTAACCAACGAAGTAGAAATTTATTCATGCAAAAAGTTGTTTAAGAGACGACTTAACTACTTTACCCATGGCGTTTCTGGGCAACTCGGGTAAAACCAAATATTTTCTTGGAGTTTTGTAGGCGGCCATTTTCTCACGCAGCCAGGGCTGTAAAGTATGTGTGTCGAATGAGGTTTCTTTTAATACCAATGCAGCCACAATCAATTCGCCCCATTCTTCATCGGGCATGCCAATTACGGCGCAATCATCTACTGCAGGATGGGTGCGAAGCACTTCTTCTATTTCTAAGGCAGAAATCTTATAGCCGCCCGACTTAATAATATCCATCGACATTCGACCCATTATCCGATAATAGCCATTTTCTACTACTGCCACATCTCCGGTACAAAACCAACCGACTTCCCGAAAACTTTCGGTAGTTGCTTGCGGATTCTGCCAATACTCCAGAAAAACATTGGGTCCCTTGATAAGTATTTCACCGGGTTCTCCCTCGGCAACGGGTGTGCCTTGTTCATCTACCAACTTTACATCAACACCTGCAAGCGGAACTCCCACATAACCGGCTCTGCGCTCACCATGGTAAGGATTGCTGATGGCCATACCAATTTCCGTCATCCCATATCTTTCTAACAGTAACAGTCCGCTGATGGTTTGCCATTTTTCCATAACCGTTACCGGCAAAGCTGCCGAGCCACATACCATTAATCGAAAGGCCATCATTTTTTCATGAGCTACCTTCTTCTCCAAATCGCTAAGGGTTTCCCAGTAAGTGATAAGTTTATAATAAATAGTAGGAACCGCCATAAAAACAGACAGCTTATTGGAAGTCAACCACTGAAATACTTCCTCGGCCGAAAATGACTCAGTAAAATAACAGGTAGCACCGGCGAATAAAGAACAGCTTACCACATTTATAATTCCATGCACATGATGAAGGGGCAATACACACAAAGTGGCATCGGACGCATTCCAGCCCCATGCATCTATTAAAGTTGTTACCTGCGCAGTAATATTGGCATGTGTGGTTACTACACCTTTGGGTTTGCTGGTAGTTCCGCTGGTATATAAAATTAGGGCCCTTCTTTGACTGCTGATATCGGGTAACATAACCGAATCCTGCTCGGAAAGGTCTTCCAATATCAGCAATCGGATTCCCTGATGCGCACAATATTCACCCAGCAATGGTTCAAACGCTCGCGTAATGAGTATGCTCCGCGCGCCGGTATCTTCTATAACATATTGTAAGGAAGGTAGTGGATAGGTTAAGCAAAGTGGAACTGCCACCCCTCCTGCCCGCCAGATAGCCCATAAGCTTGCCACATAGTGTTTGCCTGGGGGTACCATAAAAGCTATTCGCGCCTCCTGTAGGTCATCTGAAGTGTCTAGTAAATGGGAGGCCAGTCTTGCCGACTCATTGGCTAGTTGCTGGTAGGTAACCGATTCGCCTCTATCTACCACCGCAATTTTTTGGGGGTACAGGTGAGAACTCTCTATGCATCGATACATACCTGCCTGCTTTATACTATCAATAATCAGCTACTATAAGGTTGCCAGATCAATTACAAACCTATACTTCACATCCGAACGTAGCATACGCTGATAGGCATCATTGATATCTTGAATAGGAATAACTTCCACGTCGGAAACGATTTGGTGCTCGGCACAATAGTCTAGCATTTCTTGTGTTTCCTTCATACCGCCAATCATAGAACCAATGATACTTCTTCTCTTGGTAATAAGAGAGAATGGAGAAACTTCGGGGGTTTTGGATGGCAATCCAACTATCAACAACTTTCCTTCTAAGGTAAGCATATCCAGATATCCCGAATAATCGTGATTAGCAGATACAGTATCTAAAATCACATCAAAATATCCTGCATAACTTTTTACAGCAGCTGCATCGCTACTTAACAAAAATCGGCTAGCACCCAATCTTTTCGCATCTGCTTCTTTTGAAGGAGAAGTGCTGATTACGGTTACTTCTGCCCCAAAGGATGCAGCAAATTTAACGCCCATATGTCCTAACCCACCCAGCCCTACTACGCCCACTTTCATACCAGCAGTTACTCCCGCAAATCGAAGGGGTGAGTAGGTTGTAATTCCAGCACACAAAAGTGGCGCTACAGCTGCCATATTGAGAGAACGGGAAATGCTTACCACAAAACGATCTTTCACTAAAATATCAGAAGAATATCCTCCTTGTGCTAAGGTTTTACCATCTCTTTCAAGTCCATTATAAGTACCTGTCATCCCCTCATCACAATATTGCTCCATATCTCGGTTACAACTGTTGCAATTGCAGCAAGAGTCTACCATAACCCCCACTCCCACCCAGTCGCCCGGTGCAAAACGGGTAACGCTACTGCCCACGGCAACTACTTCCCCCACAATTTCATGTCCGGGTACCATAGGATACATTGATCCTCCCCATTCGTCGCGGGCCTGGTGTAAATCGCTGTGACAAACGCCGCAATAGCGGATATGTACATGAACATCGTCGGCACGAAGGTCTCTTCGCTCAAAAGAATAGGGTTCTAGTTGGGTGTGCTTACTTAATGCAGCATACGATTTTGTAGGTATCATGTTATTCTATTTTTTATTATTAATTTCTATTTATTAAAGATGTCTGGCGCTGGCAAATATAAACGTAGCCAGCCGGTATTTGTATAAATTCAATTCTTTCATCCGATTGCCCAGGGGCACATATAATTGATATTGGGTATTTACCAAGCCTTTGTTAGCATCTCGGTTAGAGGGATCTGCGGTAGCATCTCCTGGGTCGTTATCCTGATACCGAAACCAGTGCCAGCCAACACAGTTAGGGGAAGTGAGCAACCGTAAGCAGAAATTCTGATAATGAATACCCCGCTCGTCTTGGGTTTTCACCAACCACCCGGCCCCACTGATATTATCCATTCCCGAATCCATGGCCTTTGTATAAAATTCGGTAATAAAAAAAGGTCGGTCTCCCCAGCTTGCCCAATCGGTTAGATGCGTAGTTTTCGGCTCCCAGTAACCATAATAGTTAATGGAAACAATATCGATAAGGGCAGCGGCCTCTTCAAAGATATATCGGTTGTTTTTGGCGGATGCATGTAAACGGCTACCCAGGTATAAATGATTGGGGTCGGTCTGCTTTATAACACGGCTAACCACCTGAAAATACCTACCGGCAATTTTCCCTATCAGCTTTTCTTTTTGCGTAGTAGATAGTGTGCCTCTGGCAGCCCCTATTTGTAACAACCAGCTATCTATTTGCTTTTGGGCAGGGGTTGATAAGGTATTATCAAAAAGTAGTGAATCTAGTTGGGCGATGGAAAAGGCAATCTCATTATCAGAAAAATATCCTAACAAATTAGCATCTAGTTTACAAGCTGCTATCAATTCTACATGTTGTTTACAATAGGTTTCAAATGCATCTTCTAAAATAAACGAAAGGGCTGCTGCTTGTTTTTTGGTGGCATCTGCACGAATCGCTTCTCGTGTATATCCTGCCAGCCAGCTGAGCTGGGTAGTATACGCAAAAGGTTGCTTGGCAGTTTGATTAAAAGCTTGAATAGCAGGCACATCACTCCACGAACCAGCGGTATTAAAGCCAAAGCTTTTAAAAAGTTTTATCTGATCATCTATCCAGGTTACTTTGTTAGGCCATCTTTCGAGAAAGGTTTGTTGATTAGCAGCCGAGTTACCTAGGCGAATACTATTTACCGCGGCAACAATAAATGGATGCCCTTCCGGATCAATTACCTGCCAGCGACCGGATACCTTTTCTACGCGGAAAAATCCGGTAGCCCGAAGGGAAATCAGTTGGTTTCCGCCCCTTACATCCAACGAATCGGTAGGCGCTGCTGAAAACCCTTGAAGTTGAGAAACAGTGTGCGAAGAAAAATTTTTCCATTCGGAGTATTGAATATTCCGGTTGGCATCGCGGCTCCATATTTTGGCCTGTACCAGCGTTGAGTCGGAAAATACAGGCTGAGCAATTACTGATTCCTCACCTATCAGGCATCCCAATATTGCTAAAACCGTAAGGATTGATTTATACATAACTGGCATTCAATCACCCGAAACTAATGCCGGATTAGCTGGTAACCATCAAAATTTGCGAAAACGATTTCATTGCCTGTTTTTGGGCTTTTCGCTCACCGCATGCATCAGCAACCAGCGTATTCCATCGTATCTGCCGGTATGATTAAGTTCTTAGGTCTGTTCATGCCCACTATGCGCGAAATGGTGGAAATGTTGTATCAGTATTCAGCCGACTATTATTTTGATAGCAGTAAGTTCAATCAACATTTTAACTATACCCCCAAAACGCCGCAGGAAATAGTGGACGAGCTGTTGGCAGAAAAATAATTTGCTGTTGCTGATTAGGTTACACTAATTACCCACTACCTCACTCACAAAAAACCAAGCAGGTAAGCCTTTTCCGGGATGCCAGGCGGGCAAAACCGGCACGGGATGTGCCTGCATCTTTACATACCTTACTTTGGTTGCTGAAAAGGTTATCGGTATCAGCAGGGCACCGGAGGGAGTGGTAGGCGTGGCCTTGGCAGGATTAACTGTTTGCAACAAGCTCCAGTTTTTTCCATCAATACTTCCCCAAACTTTTATAAATACCGGCGGAAATATATGCGCGCCTACATTCACTAATGCATTCACCTGCAATTCCTTTAGCATTCTTTCTTCTCCTGCATCCAAAACCACCAGGGCATCATTTTTCTGAAACCCCAGCCACTTGGTTGAAAAGTCTGTAGGATCGCCAGCATCAAAATCCTTCAACACATTCTCGAAATTTTCCCGATACTTTTGATCGGCAGGAAGTAAAAAAGTAGCGCTAACAAAGGAGAATCCGGCACGAATAAAATTTTTGCGAACTGCCTTGCTGGGCAACCATCCTTTCTTATAGGCTTTCACCTGAAGACTTGTGGTTCCGCTAATAGAAATTGGTTGTGTATATACAGCACTAGTGCTATCTGGTTCCTTCCCATCTAATGTATAATGCAAGGCGGCTCCCTTAATTACATGTTTTACTTGTAAATTTTGTGTGCCCGTAAAAAATCCTTCGGTAGTTTGAATAATGGGGTCATTCAAAGCAAGC
>CAIUKP010000225.1 GCA_903899675.1 uncultured Bacteroidota bacterium
CAAGTTGGATTGGGATACTTGATGGGCTATTCTGTAATTGCCTTTGTATTGCTTCCAATTTACTACAAACTAAACCTCACTTCCATCTACCATTATCTTTTACAAAGATTTGGCAATACTGCTTATAAAACCGGGGCACTTTTCTTTATTATTAGCAGAACCGTGGGAGCAACTGCAAGGCTGTACCTGGTAATTAATGTGCTACAATTCTTTATTCTAGACCGTATGGGAGTTCCTTTTATTGTTACGGCTGCCGTTATATTACTCATGATTCTGCTCTATACTTTTGAAGGAGGTGTAAAAACAATTGTGTATACCGATACCTTACAAACCTCCCTAATGCTTACTGGCCTTGTAGTTTGTGTGATATACATATTGAACAGTATGCAACTCTCACTGGGAGATGCGATTACCCAGATGAAAAATATCGGCTACCTGCATGTATTCAATACCGATGTAAATAGTAAAGGATTTTTTCTAAAACAAATTATTGGTGGCGCTTTTATTGCCATTGCCATGACGGGTCTTGACCAAGAAATGATGCAAAAAAATATTAGCGTAAAAAAATTGGGCGACTCACAAAAAAATGTGATTACCCTCGTAATTGTGCTAGTATCAGTTTTGGTGTTGTTTCTATTCCTCGGAGGATTGTTGTATATGTTCGCACAATCGAAGGGTGCCCTGTATCAAGAAGTTATGGTGAATGGTAAAATGGTTAAGCAATTGGTGCTTGATCAAAAAAATATCATTGGCGACAAAGCCTTCCCCTCTGTGGTTATGAACTACTTACCACCAGCAATTGGCATACTGTTTATAATTGCGCTAATATCTGCATTATTTCCCAGTGCAGATGGCGCTCTTACTGCCCTTACCTCCTCCTTTTGTATTGATATGCTTGGATTACAACAAAAAACAAGCTGGTCGGATCAATACAAAAAGAAAATACGATTAATGGTTCACTTTTCATTTGCGTTGGTATTTCTGATTTGCATCATGATTTTTTATAAAATCAACGATAACAGTATAATCGATATTATTTTAGATTTGGCAGGCTATACCTACGGCCCCTTACTGGGCTTGTTTGCTTTTGGCATTTTTACCAAGCGCAGTTTGCCCAATCATGCCGGCGTTACCCTGATTTGTTTATTGGCACCCTTATTAAGCTACATCCTCAGTAAAAACGCTGTTACCTGGTTTAACAACTATCAAATTGGTATTGAACTGTTAATCATCAATGGTCTGTTCACTTTTATCGGTCTATTTTTCATTTCCACTAGTAAAAAACCCTAAAATTGGCGGATATTTGCCCTATGGAAATGATTCATCCATTGGCGGAAGCGTATGCAGAAAAGTTCAGTTCTACTGAACCTGCATGGGCAGTTGCGCTTTCAAAAGAAACCCGGGAATATCATCCTCAATCGCATATGCTGAGTGGCCATGTGCAGGGTCGCTTTCTATCGGTTATTTCCCAACTTATGCAACCCCGTTATATATTGGAAATTGGAACCTTTACTGGTTATAGTGCCGGATGCTTAGCAGAAGGTTTATCACGAGAAGGTGAACTCCATACTATTGAATGCAGGGAATCAGAAGCAGCTGTAGCAAAAAAATATTTTAACCAACTCCCTAATGGGCATCAGATTCAGCTGCATATTGGAAATGCAATGGAAATCATTCCTACCCTAAACCATTCCTGGGACCTGGTATTTTTGGATGCAGATAAAACGGGTTACTGCGAATATTATACACAAATAATGAAAAATTTGAGAAAGGGAGGTTTACTAATTGCGGATAATATTTTTTTCCATGGTGAAGTATTGCAACCGGTTATCACCGGAAAAAATGCACGCGCAATTCATGCGTTTACAGAAAAAATCGCTGAAGACAATTCTACTGAGAAGGTGATTGTAACGGTTAGAGATGGATTGGTATTGATTTTAAAAAAATAAATAAGTAGTAAGTATGTGCAAAAAAGCTTGGCTGATAGGATGCCTTTTAGGGCTGGGTAGCCTACAAGTAACTGCACAACCATTAACTACCGAAAGTTATATTCAGCAGTATAAAGATCTGGCCATTGCTGAGATGAAGCGCACCGGGGTACCGGCTGCCATCAAATTGGCACAGGCAATATTAGAATCCCAGTCTGGAAAAAGCTCGCTTGCCCTTACCGCCAATAATCACTTTGGCATTAAATGCAAAACAGAATGGACCGGCGGAAGAACCTATAAAGATGATGATGAAAAAGGAGAATGCTTTCGAGTATATGCTTCTGCAGAACAATCTTTTATTGACCATTCCGATTTTTTAAAAAACAGACCCTATTACGCATCCCTATTTACCCTAGATCCGCTGGATATGGAAGCTTGGGCGTATGGACTAAAAAAAGCCGGATACGCAACCAGCAGCACCTATCCACAAAGTCTATTAAAAGTTATCAAAGATTACCAATTAGAAAAGTACAATGCCGAAGCTTTAGGAAAAAATTACTCACCCAACTCCGGTTCAGCAATACTACCGGCATTTATTGCCAATAAGGAAGTACCTGCAATTGATAAATATTTTGATGCATCCCCACCCTCCTACAGCAACAATAGTTCTTTCCCAAAGGGAGTTTTCACGATCAATCGATCAAAGGTTTTTTATGCGGCAGCAGGAACCATTTTACAGGATATATCCGTTCAATTTGATATTCTTCCTGAAGAAATTATTGCTTTTAATGATTTGCCTACCATAGATAAACTTAATAATCCTTACCTGATATTTCTTGAAAAGAAATCTAAAAAAGGAAATAAAGCTTTCCGAATTGCCCAATCAGGCGAAAATTGGAGGGATATCAGCCAACTCGAAGGCATTCGATTGGAACAACTATTACAGTACAATCAGGTACATTCACCCGAGTTTCCTATACCGGTAGGACAAAAAATATGGTTACAACCCGGTACTCCAAATAACGTTTCATCTGGAACCCACTAAAATAGGCAGCTCTCAATTCCATTACCATGCACAATCCGCTCGAAGTTACCATTCACGATAAAATTTTTGTCCCCTTTATTTCGGCTGAAAAACTACAAGAAAAAATTCAAGAATTAGCCGCTCAACTCAATCGGGATTATGCAGGAAAGCAGCCCCTCTTTATCGCGATACTGAATGGCTCTTTTATGTTTGCGGCAGATGTATTTCGACAAATTACCATTGAGGCGGAAATATGTTTTATTCGCCTGTCATCCTACACCGGAACAGCATCCACAGGTCAGGTTATTACTGCCATAGGATTAGATGTTCCCCTCAGTAACCGACCGGTAATTATTTTAGAAGATATTGTAGATACCGGAAAAACACTTTCCGAATTTCTTCCACAAATCCAACTACAACAGCCTTCATCGGTAGCCGTTGCAACCTTGTTACATAAACCGGATGCCACCCGATTTCCAGTTCCTATTCAATATTGCTGTTTCTCAATTGCCAACAAGTTTGTTTTGGGTTATGGTTTAGATTATAATGGACTGGGTAGAAATCTGCCGGGTTTATATCAACTGAAAGTAGAATAGTTCATTTTATTCAACTTATACGCCTTTATTGATATATTGTAATTATATATAAAGTATTTGTGCATATTATATTACTTCTTTAGTAAATTCTAATCTAAATAAAGTTGTACTTTGTAGCATAATTTCTTCGTAGAGTGTTATTAGCTAATTACTTGCGTTTTTTCTATAGGTTTCGCGCACTGCATTCGTGGCGTGTTAAATCAGTGTTACCCTATCAGCTCCTTTTTTTATTGCTCTTTTTTGTTGGAAGCTTGCAAGCACAACACGTTTACAATATTGAGAAAACATTTAAAGTTTCGTTTCATGGCGATTGGAAATATCCGGCGGTAAATCCGTTTTCGAATAAGTTATATATCACCCACGGAAATCAGGTTAGCATTCTGAATAAAAACACAGGAGATTCTATTGGAATTATACCCAATACCCAGGGAGTAGAAGGAGTTGCCCTGGCACAACGATATGGCAAAGGATATGCTACCAACAGCGTTACCAATACTGTAACCGTTTTTGATTTAAAAAGTGACCGCTTTGTTAAGCAAATACCCGTTGGAGAAAAACCAAATGGGATAATTTATGACGGATTTTCTAGTAAGATTATTGTAA
>CAIUKP010000226.1 GCA_903899675.1 uncultured Bacteroidota bacterium
AATATAAAAATGACTACCCAGCCCAAGGGAACCACGCCACAAATGCTGCGATTAACTGATAGTATTTTAAAACTATTTCCCAATGATTCTACCCTTATGGTGAGAAGAAATGAAATCATTACCAACATTCCTTCCGGAAATATTCCCGAGCTGGCTATTCAAGAAAAGAACGTACTGAAAGCCCAGCAACTTTTTAATGAAGCTTCTGCCTTATTTGCCAAGAATGATTTTGAAGGTGCCGCTCAACGTTTTATTAAGTCAACGGAAATCAGTAATGGCAGTTATGGAGTATTCGAAAATATTGGTGTTTGCTATTTTAATATGAAGCAGTGGGAGCGATGCTTACCCTGGTTTGATAAAGTTTTTGCCACCAAATCTGCTACCGACGGTAAATCAGAATATTTTAAAGCTGCCGCACTCATCAACCTAAATAGAAAGGATGAGGCCTGTGCCCTGCTGAAAATATCAAAAGGGAAAGGATTTACAGCAGCAGATGGACTGATTACAGGATATTGTAAATAAATAGATACAATAAATTAATGCTATTCTACCCAATAAAAATGCCCCAAACAGGGGCATTTTTTATTACTTGAAAAGACTGAAACAATTAGTCATCAATCTTCACTTTTCCCTTACTCTTTGCAATTACTTCTTCTGCAATATTATTAGGAGCAGGTGAATAATGACTGTATTCCATGGTAGATGTTGCACGGCCAGATGAAAGAGAACGCAACTGGGTTACATATCCAAACATTTCACTTAAGGGAACTTTCGCCTTTATCACTTGTAAATTACCGCGGCTGTCCATTCCCTCTAACATTCCTCTTCTGCGGTTAAGGTCTCCGGTTACATCACCCATATACTGATCTGGGGTAACTACTTCTACTCGCATGATAGGCTCTAACAGAGTAGGTTTTGCTTTTCTACCTGCTTCTCTAAACCCACCCTTTGCACATAATTCGAAGGACATAGCATCAGAATCCACTTGGTGGAAACTACCATCGAAAATTCTCACTTTCATGGTTTCCATAGGATATCCGGCTAGTACTCCCGTTCCCATAGAAGATTCAAATCCTTTTACAATGGCTGGATGGAATTCTTTAGGAATAGATCCACCGAAAATATCATTCTTAAACTGGAAGCCTTTTCCTGGATTCTCTGAAAGCCACTCCTGATCTGCCGGCCCGATTTCGAAATAGATATCGGCGAATTTACCGCGACCACCGGTTTGCTTTTTCAGAATTTCGCGGTGCTCAATTTTTTGCGTGAACGACTCTTTATAAGCCACCTGTGGATTACCCTGGTTGATTTCAACTTTAAACTCCCGGCGCATGCGATCTACAATAATCTCCAAGTGCAATTCACCCATTCCAGAAAGAATAGTTTGACCAGTATCTTCATCGGTTTTTACACGGAGGGTAGGATCTTCTTCTACCAACTTGGCAATGGCCATACCCATTTTATCTACGTCGGCCTGTGTTTTAGGCTCAACGGCTACCGAGATTACCGGCTCAGGAATGAACATGTTCTCCAAGGTAATGGGATGATTTTCATCACAAAGTGTATCCCCTGTTTTGATTTCTTTAAACCCTACCGCAGCAGCAATATCACCCGCCTCAATAAAATCTATTGGATTTTGCTTGTTAGCAAACATTTTCATAATACGGCTAATCCGCTCTTTCTTACCACTTCTCACATTCAAAACATAAGAACCAGCATCTAAATGACCAGAGTAACAACGGAAGAATGCCAAACGGCCTACAAACGGATCCGTCATAATTTTGAAAGCCAATGCCGCAAAAGGTTCTTTCGCATTCGGCTTACGAACTTCGGGTTCACCCGTATCGGGATTTGTTCCGGTAATATCATCCAGATCAACGGGACTAGGCAGGTATCTGCACACAGCATCCAAGGCTGTTTGTACTCCTTTATTTTTAAAGGAAGATCCACACATCATAGGTACGATGCTCAAATCAATACAAGCCTTACGAATAGCTTCATGAACCTCCGCCTCTGAAATTGTATTAGGATCCTCAAAAAATTTCTCCATCAATTTATCATCGTATTCAGCAACCGATTCAATCAGTTTCGCTCTCCAATGATCAGCTTCCTCCTTCATATCATCCGGAACAGGAATTTCTTTGAAAGTCATTCCCTCGGTTTCCATATCCCAAATTACCCCCTTCATAGTGATCAAGTCTACCACACCTATAAAATCATCTTCTGCACCAATGGGTAATTGAAGCGGCACAGCATTCGCACCCAGCATCTCTTTTACCTGATTAACTACCATAAGGAAATCGGCACCGGAACGATCCATCTTGTTCACAAAACCAATCCGAGGTACCTTGTAGCGGTTCGCCTGGCGCCAAACGGTTTCAGACTGCGGCTCTACTCCATCTACAGCAGAGAACAGCGCAATCAATCCATCCAATACACGCATAGAACGCTCAACCTCAACGGTAAAGTCCACGTGACCGGGAGTATCAATGATATTGAAATAATACGATTTTGTATTTGCATCCGCTGTACCACGAACTGTTGGGAATTTCCACTCACAACTAACGGCTGCAGAGGTAATAGTAATACCTCTCTCCTTTTCTTGTTCCATCCAATCGGTGGTGGCGGCACCATCATGCACTTCCCCGATTTTATGAATCATACCGGTGTAGCGGAGAATACGCTCCGTTGTGGTGGTTTTACCCGCATCAATGTGCGCAGCGATGCCAAAATTTCTTTGTAATTTTAAGTCAGCCATAAATTGTACGTATTTGGTTTGACGGTTCTGGTTAAGAGTCCCTGTTTTTGAGCGGCAAAGGTACAAATATTCCGAATAGCACCATTTTTTGTTCCTGACAATTTTAGGTTACTTATTACCACTGATTACTAAGTGATATTGATGGTTTGCATTGCCAGGAATAAAAAATGCCCTGAAAATCAGGGCATTTTTTATCAAATTTAGATTTTTTATATTTTAAAGTGGGAGAAAGCTTTGTTAGCTTCTGCCATACGGTGGGTATCTTCTTTCTTTTTAAATGCAGCACCTTCCCCTTTAGAAGCAGCCACTATTTCATTTGCCAGTTTATCTGCCATGGTGCGTCCGTTTCGCTCTCTGCTGTAACGAATCAACCACTTCATACTTAAAGAAATTTTTCTATCAGGACGAACTTCAGAAGGGATTTGGAAGGTAGCACCCCCAATTCTTCTACTCCGAACCTCAACAGAAGGCGTAATGTTGGCAATTGCTTTTTTCCAGATCTCATAGCCATCTTCTCCGGAAATTTTAGTTACCTTGTCTACTGCATCATAGAAAATATTGATAGCAGTGCTTTTCTTTCCCTGCCACATTAAGTTGTTGATAAAACGGGTAACCAGTTTATCATTAAACCGGCCATCCGGTGCAAGGGGTAATTTTTTGGCTTGTGCTTTACGCATGTTACTAGCGAATTAATTGAGATGATGAATTATTTCTTGGCCTTTTCTTTCTTGGTTCCGTATTTAGAACGACTCTTCTTTCTGTCTTTAACACCTGCAGTATCCAAACTTCCACGAACGATGTGATAACGTACACCTGGTAAATCCTTCACACGACCTCCTCTGATCAGAACAATAGAGTGCTCTTGCAAATTATGCCCTTCACCTGGGATATAGGCAATTACCTCCACCTTGTTGGTCAACCGCACTTTGGCCACTTTACGAAGCGCAGAGTTTGGCTTTTTGGGTGTTGTAGTGTACACACGGGTACAAACACCCCGGCGTTGAGGACAAGCATCCAAAGCCCTTGATTTACTCTTGGCCCTGATAATTTCGCGACCTTTTCTAACTAATTGCTGAATAGTAGGCATTATTTTCCGTTTAAAATTTCGGACGGCAAAGGTAATAGCTGATTCGGAAAATTCAAAATGTTTTATCTGAAACCCACTTATCTGGCCATTTTTTATCCCATTTGGGGTATTTCTGGTACCATACCAACGAGTAAACTAGCCCTTTTTTTACGAAAAACGTGGGAAACCTGTATTTATCCACAAATTAAAAATAGGTATTTACACTGTAATTTTTCCCCTTTTTTAACTGGATTTCAATCAGTTCTGCTTTCACCAATCCCTCACTGCTAAATTGCCGGCAAAAAGCGATTTTGTTATGAAAAATTTGTTTAGCAGCTTTTTTGCAATCTTGTTTGCCCTTTTGCATGGGAAAATCTTTTGTCAGATTACACCCATTGTATATTCAAATCCCGGGATTACCTATGTGCAAAATTTTGATAGTTTACCAGCAACTGGAAGCATAAGCCTTCCCGGGAAGGGACCCTTTGCCCTTCAATCTCCCCCCATTTCGCAAGGGAAACTGAGTGGCTGGTTTATGTCTCAGACCGCCGGCACAAGTAATCAGGCAGGATTTTATATAGGATCAGGCACTTCTACCGCCCATGGCATTTACAGCGCTGGATTAACTAATAATTCCGACAGGTCGTTAGGAAGTCTTGCCTCATCGGGAGGAAGTTATGCTTTTGGAGTAATTTTTACCAATCAAACCGGAAAAACCTTGTCTATCCTTTCGATTGCAGCCCAAATAGAGCAATGGCGCAAAGGAGGCTCTGGAAAGAAAAACACCTGGATTTGTAAAGCCAAAACCGGAAAATGGGAGGGGATAGATACCCTGGGATGGATATCCTGCCCGGAAGGAAATTTTAGCTCAATTAATTCCAGTAGCGGTACCACCTCTCTTAATGGGAATCTTCCGGAAAATCAACAATCTCTTTCATTTCAAATTAACCGATTTAGATGGAAACCAGGTGAACAATTGCTCCTTGCATGGTTCGACCCTGACGATGTAGGTAATGATGACTTATGCGCCATTGACCAATTTCAATTTTACGGACTTTATCAGGTGAATGCCCCTTCGCCCGGATTAATCAGGATGGATTCTCTATCACCTACCCAAGCTATTTTCAATTGCCCTGTTTCAACGGGTGGCGGAAATACCCGCCTAGAGTGGGAATGGGATACAATACCTGGTTTTGATTTTCCAGCAACATTTACTGCCGAACCCGCTACAATCTCTGAAAATACAGATCTAGAAACTATAAAAGGAAGGCTTACCCAGCTGATTCCGGGAAAGAAATATTTCGTTAGAATTACCGCAACCAACGAAACAGGTTCAACTATCAGTGCCCCGCTCTCCCTCACAACCCCAGAACTTCCCCCCCTGGTTTTTACATTTACGCCCACCCTAATTGAAAAACAAAAGATAGCCGTTGATATTCAATATCAATTAAGGGGTGTAACCCTTCCCTTAGAAACCGGATTAGAATGGTGGAGCAGCGCAAACCCCTCCAATCCAAAAACGTTGCGTTCCGAATCTCCTGCATTGCCCTATACGAAAATATTGGTTGATCAATTACCTTCAGCAACTACGCTATTTATGCGAGGATATGCCCGTTATCAAACAGGTACGGCATATGGAAACCTGCAAGCAATTACTATGCCCACATCCATTAAATCATTTCAATTAATGGGTAATTTATTCAGTTCGGCCAAAAACCTAAGCTATCAATTGGAAACAGCAGATCCGGTTGAAAAATTATCCATGAGCGACTTCACCATTATTAGCCCACAAATAAATCTTGCTAAAGTTGAAGCGATTTTTGGTTCGGGAAAAAATTATACCATTACTGTAAATACCGGAAATGGAGATGGCCTATTGCAACTCCAATTGAATACTCCCCAATTTTGCACTCCCCCCATTTTTGGCACACCCTTGCTTGCAACTGGAATTTGCAAAATAGATAAAACAGCACCACAAATTAAACGAGTGTATCACACAAATCAGCCGTATAAATCCGGCGACACTTTGCGCTTATATACCGAAATATATCCCGATACCACTTCCGTAAGTTTGGTGCAAGGGAAATGGGCTTCATTGATTGTAAACAATTGGAAAAAACTCAACGATTCACTTTATCTAAGCGAAATTCGAATTACCGAGGGCTCAGTAAATATCAGAGCGGCGGAGGGAATACCCGTTGCTATGCAGCTTACTGATGCAGCTGGAAATTTGTCTCCATTTTTTATAGATACCCTTAACTATCCAAATGACAAGGTAGATGGCATTTCCCCCAAAATTATTTCTGTAAGCGCTCCAAATTCGAGATGGTTTTCTGCTGGGGATACATTACAGTGGCAAGTTAAATTTTCGGAGGAGATAGTAGTTAGTAAAACTCAGAAAAATCCCTACTTATCAATTCAGATAGGGAATACTAACAAACAAGCAGCACTAAGTATACAGAACGAATCAATACTTAAATTCATCTATGTAATTAAACCCGGTGACCTTGATTCGGTAGGTATAAATTGGAAGAAAAACATTGTATTAAATGGAGCAAGTATATCAGATTCTACCGGAAATCTGGCACAAGTATCCTGGGCAGATACAACCTCTAATTACGCAATAAAAATTGATGGAATTGCCCCCAATATTAATAAAATTACCCTACCATCTCCCGGATGGTATCCTGCCTCTCAATGGTTGTATTTTTCTGTAATCTTTTCAGAGCCTATTTTTATAAAGGGAGATATAAATCAAATAAAACTATTACTGTGGGCACAAAGCAGCCTGCAAACAGCCAGAATACTAAACGTTGCTGGAAATCAGGTACAATTTGGCTTTCAGGTGCAGCTAGGTACATGGGATAAAAAGGGTGTTTATCCGTTACAAATAGTATTGGAAAATTCAAATGCAATAACCGATTCAGCTGGAAATAATGCTCTGCTCAGTTGGCAAATAAACAATCAAAACACAGGTATTTATTTGGATGCTACGGGACCTAATTGGGTAGATTCAAGTTCGCTTACCGTTTCCTTTTGTTTATCAGATACAGTAGTAAAAATTCAAACCTTACTCAATTTAATTGACAAGGAACCAAACGAAAAAATTAAAGTTACTACTTCCTATTATTCAGGTAA
>CAIUKP010000227.1 GCA_903899675.1 uncultured Bacteroidota bacterium
ATTGGCTGGAAGGGTTGTCCAAATCCTTTATCGATCAAACCGACCCAGCCTGGATTTTGGCTTATCCCAGTAAGGTAGAGGGTGTTACGGCGGCTCAATTACAACAACTTTGTAAAAAGTTGATGGATACGCCTAATTACAGCAAGTCGGTATTGTACCCAGAAAAATAAGTGTAAAGCATTTGAATTCAGTAAAAAGGCACTCTTCGGGGTGCCTTTTTGTTTGTAAAACATCCCATGGGAGGGTGGATTTTGGGATGGGTAATAGTTTATTTTGAAATTCGGTGGATAGACTATTATTTTGCACTCGGAGAGATGGCAGAGCGGTCGATTGCGGCGGTCTTGAAAACCGTTGACTGTTAAAGGTCCGGGGGTTCGAATCCCTCTCTCTCCGCACAATAAAATTAAAGCCCCTCAGGGGCTTTAATTTTAGATTAGATCTAAAGATTATTAATTCAAAATCTGGCGCATTCTTATCAATTATTGATAACCAATGGCTGCATTCCAGCAATTTTCCAGGTTTTTTCTTTGTATCGGATTAATTGCTCTCCCTTTTTAGCGGGGGTGATAATTGCCTGTTTTAATTCCCCATCTTTCCAGTTAATATCAACGGTAAATCCCCCACGAGCTTTTAAACCTTTAATGGTTCCCGATTTCCATTCAGCTGGAAGGGCGGGTAATAAAAGTATTTCATCGTCCTGACTCTGCATCAGCATCTCTGCAATTCCGGAAGTGGCCCCAAAATTTCCATCGATTTGAAATGGAGGATGGGCATCGAATAAATTCGGGTACGTACCCCCTCCGGCCATTTTAATTTCAGATTGATCGGCAGGGTAGTAGGTCATTATTTTTTTGATGGCATCATAGGCCCGTTCTCCATTTCTTAATCTGGCCCATAAATTAATTTTCCAGGCGATTGACCAGCCCGTTCCGTTATTGGTTCTTAGTTCTAAAGAACGCTTAACGGCATCCGATAAAACCGGATTGTTCTTCATGCCTATACTGGTTCCGGGATACAAGGCAAATAAATGCGATACATGTCGGTGTTTAGGATCATTATCTTCCCAGTCGTAATACCATTCCTGTAAATTGCCTTTCTTTCCTATCTGGTAGGGATGTAATTTATCCAGCGTACCCCTCAACTGATTGGAGAATTCTGAATCAGTTTTTAAAATGGCGGCAGCACTAATTACTTGTGAAAAGATTTCTCTGATCATTGCTAGGTCGGCAGTTCCTCCATACAATACACTGCCCGAAAAACTTTTGTTATTTACAAACATATTCTCCGGTGAAGTAGCAGGAGCGGTAACCCAGTTGCCTTTCGAATCTTGCACCAAAAACTCATTACAAAATTGGGCAGCGCCGCGCATAATCGGATAAGCTTCTTTTCTCAAAAATGCGGTATCATTGGTAAATTGAAAATGCTCCCATAAATGCGTACTCAGCCAAGTACCGCCCATCGTCCAGTTAGCCCAAACCGGATTCCCTTTTCCAAAATCACCTACGGGGTTAGACATAGCCCATATATCAGTGTTATGATGCGCCACCCATCCATTTAGTCCATAAAAGTTTTTAGCGGTAACGCTGCCATTGGCTGATAGATTCTTTAAAAAGCTGAGTAGTGGCATATGAAATTCAGACAGGTTGGTTGTTTCCACCGGCCAGTAATTCATTTCTGTATTGATGTTGATGGTATAGTTGCTGCTCCAAGGTGGACGAACCTGTTCGTTCCAAATGCCCTGTAAATTGATGGGAGCCTCTTTGGTTCTAGAACCACTTACTAACAAATACCTACCGAATTGAAAGTACAATGCGATAAGTGCATTATCGAATGCACCTTTTGAAAAAAGCTTCAGTCGCTCGTCCGTAGGAACACTATTGTTGTTTGAACTGCCTAAATCGAGGGAAACCCTTTTCATATACTGACTAAAATCAGCGATGTGGGTTTTGCGGATATTTGCATAGTCTTTCGATTTCATTTGCTGCAAATAACTTACCGCAAGCTTTTTCTCATCTTTACCCTGGGTTGCCGGATTGTTATTTGCTCCATTAAAACTGGTAGCCAGCGATACAGCCAACAAAACGCTGGTGGCATCACTTACTTGCAGCGAACTATCATCTCTGTTAGTTTTTCCATCGTTGAATATAATTGTTGTTTGTCCATAAAACCTCATCGACAAAGTAGTATCGTATTGAAGTTCATTAGCCATCTTTCCTCGATAATTTGGTTCTGCATGTGAGGGTGCGTTGCCTTTTAAAATAAAAGTATTCGGTTCAGTAGCAGTGCTCGATTGAAGTAAACTGTTCATTCGAATGGAAAAATTCATTTTGTGCTTTCCCTGGGCAGAGAGTTTGATATAGAGTAATTGATCTGGATGTGAAACAAAATATTCCCGGGTGTAATGCGTATTGTCTGCATCAAAATTTACCTTGGCAATGCCATCTTCAATATCCAGTTCCCGAAGATAGTTTGTAGGTGATTGCACATCGAATTGCAGCTGCAAGTTGCCAAAAGGAGCATAGGAGGCAGAAAAATATCCTTGCACAAATCTGATTAAACTATCGGCCAATTTATAATTTTCAGAAAATAGGGCTTCCCTTATTTTCGGAAGATAACTGGCTGCTTCCGGATTCATATTGGGATTTTTCGGATAGCCACCCCAAAGTGTGATTTCATTCAAAGAAATTTTGTCGGTTATTGGATTCCCATATACCATGACCCCGATTCGGCCATTACCTAGGGGAAAAGCTTCTTCAAAAAAAGCCGCAGGCTGGTTAAACCAAATTCTTTTTTCTGTTTGTGCAGATAACATCATTGTGTTTATCCCTAAAAGAAAAAGTAAGCAAAATCGCATAAGCAGGTTGTAAGATATAAAGATAAAATTTTAAAATCTTCATTCAGTATCCGGCCAAAATGCCTGCTGATGAAATAGAAATAGTTCTTTCATTTCATGGGCAATGGAAAATGGAGCTTGCTCGCTTATGGCGGCCAATTGTAAATCGCTCAGGTAATCGAAACGATCATCATACAAATCACTGGTTTCATCCAACAGTTCTGTTAATAAAAAGGTACCAGTATCTATTTTTTCTTGCAAAAGCCAGCGGGCGATTAATTCATAGGCCTCCAGTTCGAAATAATAGGCCAATTCACTATCTTCTTCCACAGCATGCTGGGCAGCCAACTTTGAAATATCGGATAAAATTTTTTCCTTAGTCATAGATATCTCAGGTATAAATATCTGCTAAGGTAAGGGAAAGCTTCGTTTTGGATAACAGCTACCTCCCGCCCCGGCCGCCGGATTCGCTGGTTCGAGTTGAGCTACCTTGCGTTGCAGCATTTCTATCCGATGTTTTAAGTTGATCTAACAAACTTAACCAACTGCCACCTCGCAAACCTGTACCTGTATAATCAGGCCAGTTTGTGGTATTAGCAAACCCATTGCTGTCTAATATGCCATTTCCGGCTAAACCCGTGAAGCTTCTACCAGTGCTATTACCAATTGTAATCATTTGCTCCCAGAGATTACCACTCATCTCCATTACTCCATAATAACTGCTACCAGCAGTAATTCGATTGCTGCTGTTGGTGGCAAAAAGGCCCACTCTTACTGGTCCCAAAGTGAATTGATTATTATAATTCGCATTGGCATTGGTAGTATTGGAAGATTCACTCCCCTCACGAATATTATTTACTGCAGTTATTGCTACCAATGTATTATCCCCCCAACTATATTCGTCTGCCACAGAAGGAAGGGTGCCTCTGCAAACTTTTTCATATTCCAGTTCGGTAATAGGTCGTAATCCAGCCCAATCTAAATAAGCCGCTACATCATCCCAGGATAAATAATTACAGGCAATCCATTCTCCATCGTCTGATTCGTTGTAAGTATTATTATTATTTAAATCGCATCCATAAATAGCTGGGAAGGATCCGGAAGTTCCTGAGGTAGAAATTTCAATCGCATTACGATCATTTCCTGAAGTGGTAAGCGCACCAGTACCTATTGAACTGTTAGGCGCATTGATGGTTCTTCCAGATTGTTGACTATAGGTAAGTGAATTTAAGAAATCCCGATACTGGCCTTGGGAAATTTCATATTTCATACAATAAAAGGCATTATAGCCCGTAGGATAATCAGTTGCAAAACTGGCAGTATTGGTGGTAGTTCCTTGGTCATTTCCTATTCCATTGCGCGTTGATAAATTTGAACTGGAGGAGCCAGCATTATTTCCTTGCAGGGTAGGGGCAGAGCCGGTTATGGTAAATGTGGTTGACGTGCCGGAGAAATTAACATCATCTGCTTGTCTAAACTCTCCCACATTTTGGCCACTACTTCCTGCTTGAAAGCTTCCTTGAGGTATATAAACCATTTCAATCGCAAATACCTTTACGTATATTTTCGATTCATCCGGTACCCCATCTGTTCCATATTCCCATCTCAGTTCTACACCGTTTAGTGTAAAAGCACCATTCCCAGTCGCATTCCGATAGAGAAATATACCTGCTGCATCGGTTTGGGTACTCGTGCCCCCAGAAGGAATGGAGTGGCCGGTAGTGCTAAGGGTAGCATGTTTCCATTCACCCGTTGCGCCAATTTTATATTTTACAAATACCCAGGCGGCATCCCAGTTGCCGGTGCCCGAACTATTGCGGAATGAATTTTCCCAACTCAAATTAAATGCTACCGATACATAATCTGAAATCGTGTTTCTATTTTGTAGAGTAACATAGGATACGGCAATGTTATTTGCCTTTAAAGACGAAAATACACCAAGCGAAAAGAGGCATACAACTAGCAGCTTTTTCATAGACATATAAGTTTTTAAACCGGTTACCTATAGCAAACGCAGGGGGGTAGGTAATCGATCTCTCGTTAAAATTGAACGCATAAAATTACTAGAAGCGATCTTACAATTTGATATAAAACTTATCGTAATGTATTGATTATCAGTATTTAATAAAATTTTATATGTTATTGTTTTTATGTGATAAGCTATGCTTGATTTTCACGCATTGTCACCAGCAAAGGCTTCAATTAACAAACCATGATTCGGAACCTTATATGATATTTTTTATCATTTTTTCATCTATGTGGATGTTTCAGATACATGCGATCAGGTTTATGGTAGGCAGTTTTAAAATCTACTGTATAAAATCCTTCAACCTTTTTAAAGGTTGGCAAACTTTATTCATAATATTGTGCAACCATCATTACTATTATATATGCGTATTACATTCATTCTATCTGCCATCATTGGTTTGCTCCTCTTAAAAGCACCCATTCAAGCACAAACCGTTCAGCCAACAACTGGTAATTACAGTTATACCGAATCCTTTGCTCCCTTTTTCTATTCGAAAAATGGAAATGAATACCGAGCTGCCTCTGGTGAACCCGGACCCCGCTATTGGCAAAATCGCGCTGACTATTCTATTGAAGCCAGCCTCAACGACCAACTCAATCTCATTACCGGAACTGAAATCATTACCTATACCAATAATAGTCCCCAAAAATTACCCTACCTATGGATGCAATTGGATCAGAATTTATTTAAAAAAGATTCCAGGGGTTCGGCCATTACACCTTATGTAGGTAGCAGAAATGGGGGGCGAGGACAAGACTTTGATGCAGGGTATAAAATATTGTCGGTAAAACTGTTGGGCGAGAAAAATACCAATACCGATGTTCCCTTTATTATTGAAGATACCCGCATGCAAATCCAACTGCCCAAAGAATTAAGTGGGGGAGGCAGCAGCATTAAAATACGCATTGAGTTTAGTTTTATTTCTCCTACTTACGGATCTGACCGCATGGGCATTCAGGAAACCAAAAACGGTAAAATCTTCACCGTAGCGCAATGGTATCCACGTATGTGTGTATATGATGATGTGCTGGGCTGGAATACAATCCCCTATACAGGCCCCGGAGAGTTTTACCTGGAATATGGCGATTTCGACGTTAAACTTACCGCACCTGCTCAACTCTTTGTTGTTTGCTCAGGCGAATTACTCAACCCGGCAGAAGTATATACCCCAGAACTACTCAAGCGCTGGAATCAAGCTGCTCAAAGTGAAAAAACAGTGATTATCCGCAGTGCGAATGAGCTGAACAATCCCGCTTTTATTAAAAATAAGCCCGAATTAACCTGGCATTTTAAAATCACCAACGCACGAGATGTTGCTTGGGCTGCTTCTGCTGCTTTTATACTTGATGCCGCTAAAATGGTACTGCCCAGTGGAAAAAAATCGCTTGCTATCTCTGCTTATCCGGTAGAAAGTGATGGAAATAATGCATGGGGTAGATCTACAGAATATGTAAAAAAATCCATTGAATTTAATTCAGAAAAATGGTTCGAATATCCCTATCCCGCTGCAACAGCAGTTGCCGGTAACCCCGGTGGTATGGAATATCCGGGTATTGTTTTCTGCGGATACAGGGCTAAAACGGCTGGTTTGTGGGGGGTGCATGATCATGAATTCGGGCATACCTGGTTCCCTATGATTGTGGGATCTAATGAGCGTTTGTATGGTTGGATGGATGAAGGTTTTAATACCTTTATCAATGGCCTTTCATCCAACGCATTTAACAACGGCGAATATGCCCAACGGGCTCCGAATATGCATCAACTGTCCAAATATTATATGGCACCTACTGTTGAACCTATTTTAAGTAATGGGCCCGATAACCTGAAAGAAAGAAACAATGGTACCCTGCTTTATAGCAAACCGGGTTCGGGATTAGATCTTTTACGGAATCAGATTCTGGGGCCCGAGCGCTTTGATTATGCTTTTAAAACCTATATCCGTAATTGGGCATTTAAACATCCTACCCCCGACGACTTTTTCCGCACCATGGAAAATGCTGCTGGTGAAAGCTTGCAGTGGTTCTGGCGTGGTTGGTTTGCATTTAACTGGAAACACGATGTATCGGTGAGAGAGGTAAAGTACAAAGACAATACAGATTTCTCGAAAGGTTGCTTAATAACCATCGACAATTTAGAAAAACTGGTGATGCCAGTAGTGCTAGAAGTGAAACTGAAAAGTGGCGCAACCGATCGAATTAAATTACCGGTAGATATTTGGATGCGGAATACTAGTTGGACTTTCCCTTATGCATCCACCGAAGAAATTGAATCTGTTACTTACGATCCGGATAAAGTTTTCCCAGATATCAACGAAAGCAACAATACTTGGCCAGTTAAAAAATAGCAACCCTGCTTTTTTTGGTATTGGTAAGTTTTTATTGGTTAAAGGTAAATACGACAAAGGGTTAGTTACCTTTGTGCAAAATCTTTCTTTTGAAGCACCTGAGTATTCTGAATGCCTATTTCTGGAAATATCGGAAAAGATTTTTTATAGGAATCCTATTTGTGGTAGCGAGTAATTTCTTCGCAGTATTGGCACCCCGAATAACTGGATTACTGATAAATAAGGTTCAACAACAGGTTACCCATAGCTCCCTACCTACGGCTGAAGCTTCCAGCGATTGGGTGAAAAAAGTATTACAGCCCTTATTCAACGGTTCTTTACCCTTTAGTAAAATAGTTGCGATTTGCTGTTTATTAATTTTGTTATCCGCTATACTGCGAGGATTACTAATGTTTTTTATGCGGCAAACCATCATAGTTATGAGCCGCCTCATTGAATTCGATCAGAAAAATGCCATTTTTAAACACTATCAATTATTAGATACCCAATTTTTTAAAACCCATGCTACTGGTGATTTAATGAACCGAATAACGGAAGATGTGAGTAGGGTGAGAATGTATACCGGCCCAGCCCTGATGTACCTGATTAATCTGATAACCCTGATTGGTTTTTGTGTTTACAATATGCTGCAGCGCGACGTTTTTTTGTCGTTACTCGTATTGGCTCCCCTGCCTATTTTAGCATTTACCATTTATCGTGTAAATAGTGTAATTAATAACCGAAGCGAGCAAATACAAGGATTATTGTCTGATTTAACTATCAATGCACAGGAATCTTATTCCGGCATTCGGGTAATTAAATCCTTTGCCCAAGAACAAAATATGTTTCGATTCTTTAAAAAAAACAGTGAAGCATACAAAGAGGCAGCCATCGGATTATCCAAAGTGGAAGCTATCTATTTTCCTAGTATGGCCTTACTGATTGGAATCAGCACCCTGATTACCATTTTAGTGGGAGGCAAACAGGCTTTGGAAGATCCAGGGGCTGTGGGTAAATTGGTAGAATTTGTGATTTATATCAACCTGCTCAGTTTTCCCGTTAGTGCTATTGGGTGGACGGCCAGTATGATTCAAAGGGCGGCGGCTTCTCAAAAAAGAATCAATGAATTTTTACAAACTAGGCCCGATATCCAATCCCCCATGCATCCTGCTCCAACACCCCAACAGGGAATATGGGAATGGAAAGATGTTTATTTTACCTACCCCCATACCGGCATTCGGGCAGTACAGGGGATTTCTTTTACCATTCAACTAGGAGAAAAAGTGCTGATTATCGGAAAAACGGGCTGTGGAAAATCAACCCTTGCCCAATTGATGATGCGTATGTATAATGTAGACCAAGGTGAAATTTGCTGGAATGGAATCCCCATTCAACAACTATTGGTCAATGGTTTACGAGGCTCCATTGGGTATGTTCAGCAAGACGTGATCTTGTTTAGTGATACCATCGCTGCCAATATCAGTTTTGGTTGCAGACAGTTACCAACGCAGGCTGAAATTGAGCAAGCGGCCCGCCTGGCTGGGGTAGAAGCAGATATTCTGGCATTGCCCCAGGGCTATCAAACAATGGTGGGTGAACGAGGCGTTACTTTGAGCGGAGGACAAAAACAGCGAGTTTCCATTGCCCGTGCACTAATCTCTAACCCTGAATGTTTAATTCTAGATGACTGCCTTAGTGCAGTAGATACTGCCACAGAAGCCAGTATTATGCATAATTTGAACGAATGGATGCAGCACAGGACCATATTTTTTATTACCCATCGGATTATCACTTCTCTAGCTTTTACCCAGATTTTGGTGATGGAAGACGGAAAAATTACTCAAAAAGGAACGCATAACCAGCTAATCAATCAAGCCGGATATTATGCAGAACTTTACCGCCAACAGATGGATGCAGCTACAAACCCAAGTGCCTAAAACCCAATTCCCTCCCTGCCCGCATCCAGATTGTATTTCAAAAATTTTGTTGATTGGGAAACAATACTATATTTGTTAATTAATATTTTGTACTAACAAAAAAACCAAACGAAGTGACTTACGAGAATAATGACAAAAAAATGGACAGCGTTTACAGTAAACGAATTCGTGCCGGAAAACGTAGAACCTATTTTTTTGATGTGCGGGCAACCAAAGGGAATGACTATTTTTTAACCATCACCGAAAGCAGAAAGCGTTTTGATGATAATGGATACGACCGCCATAAGATTTTCCTGTACAAGGAAGATTTTAATAAGTTCGTAAAAGCCATGCAGGAGGCGGTTGATTTTGTGAAAACGGAATTAATGCCCGACTTCGACTTTGATGCGTTTAACCACGAATATCCAGAAGGGGAGGGGGAATCTGTGGCAGCTGATTTGAGTACTACCATCGCTGCTGAACCGGATCCTGTTCCAACGGTTGTGGATAGTACGCCTACTCCAATTGAAGATACAACAGCAATTCAGGATAATCTGAGTAGTGAGGAAGTGGATAAATGGTAAAAAACCAACTGCTTACAATACTTTAGAGAAGTGCCCGAAAGGGCACTTTTGCTTTTACAAGGTTTTTATCATCCAGATATCGCAACCAGTATGTCCCGAATTGCCCATGGGACCCTTTAAATACTGGAATCCCATTTTCTCGTAAATGTAAATCGCTTTTTTAAGTTCAGGCATGGTTTCTAGATAGATTGCCTGATACCCCAAGTTGCTGGCTAATTGAAAGGCTTGTTCTATCAAGGTGCGACCAACTCCTTTTCCTCTGGCCGCTGCTAGCAAATACATTTTTACCAGCTCACAGGTTCCTTCTGGTAAATTGGGTGTAGGATAAATACCTGCGCCCCCTACTAATTTTCCATCTTGTATAGCTACCTGATAGGCACTGCCGGGTGTTTTGGAAAATAACTCGAACAGGTGATCAGTTTCTATATCAAAATACACAGTACCCGGCTTGTTGGCTCCGAATTCTTCTAATGTGGTACGAATTATTTTGGCTATCGCAGGGTTATCTTCTAGTTGAATGGGCCTTATCTGAATCTCCTGAATTTCCATGCTGTAAAAATACAATCATTAATTGGAGCGGAATGCTTTGCAAGCCTGCATTAATCCTAGTGTGGAAGCATCATGTGCATGGCTTTGTGTTTCCCCAGCTAACTCGGGCAAAATTTTGCCGGCCAGTTGTTTCCCCAATTCAACCCCCCATTGATCGAAACTGAAAATATTCCAAATAACCCCTTGTACAAATATTTTATGCTCGTATAAGGCAATTAATTTGCCCAGGGTATGCGGGGTAATCTGTTGAACCAATATAGAGTTGGTGGGTTTATTACCCGTAAATACTTTGAAAGGTGTAATTCTTTTGATAGCAGCTTCTGAAAGGCCGGCTGCTGTTAATTCACTAATCACCTCCGTTTCTGTTTTCCCATTTAGCATTGCCTCGGTTTGTGCAAAAAAGTGGGAGAGGAGTTGCAAGTGATGATTGCCAATAGGATGGTGACTAATAGCCGGTGCGATAAAATCGGCTGGAATCATGGGTGTTCCCTGATGAAGTAACTGGTAAAATGCATGCTGCCCATTTGTGCCCGGCTCGCCCCAGATAACGGGTCCGGTAGTATAACTCACTTCATTTCCGTTTCGGTCGATATGCTTTCCATTACTCTCCATGTTTGCCTGTTGTAGGTAGGCAGGAAAACGATGCAGGTACTGGTCGTACGGAAGAATTACCTCAGTTTGCGCTCCAAAAAAATTCGTATACCAGATGCCAATGATGGCCATTAATACGGGTATATTCCGCTCGAATTTTTCGTTTCGAAAATGTACATCCC
>CAIUKP010000228.1 GCA_903899675.1 uncultured Bacteroidota bacterium
ACCCTTTTTGCACGAAATCACTGCCTATGTTTTCTACAAACAACAGGCATGGGAACAGGCAGCACGTGAATTAGTGGTGTCACTTCCCCAAGATTATGCAACTGCATCGGAAGACAGAACCTATTTTTTGGCAGCCCAACTTTTTGCACTTTCCCAACAAAATGAGGAAGCCATCAAATGGTTTAATCAGGCCATTCGAATTACCCATGACCCCCTATTGGAAATTTATGCCAGATTACAGGTGGCAAAATTGGCGGCGGGAAAAGAAACCAATGCCATTCAGCAAAATCTGGAAGAGCTGCTGAAAATGGCCAAGAAAGACAAATATGAAGGCAACCGCGACATCATCTACTATGCGGCAGCCCAATTAGAAATACAACAAAAACATTTCGACAATGCGCAGCAACTTCTGCTAAAAAGTGTAGAATCCAGCATCAATAACAACAAACAACGTGATCAAAGTTATTTGCTGTTGGCAGATATCAACTATCAGCAAAAAAAATATGTTCCTGCGCAAGCCTTCTACGACAGTATCCGCTCAAATCTTCCCGACCCGCTGGATGCCCGCAGAGTTGCTGAAAGAAAACCCGCTTTAAAAATTATTGCCAATAATATACTAGCCATACAAAGAGAAGATAGTCTGCAAACTTTGGCGGGTATGCCGGCTGAAGAAAGAAATTTGGCAGTGAAAAAAGTTTTACGACAAGCAAGAAAAGAAAAAGGGTTAAAAGATTTGCCCAATGCAGATCCTATTGGCATCAGTAATCCCTTAGGTAATCAATCGCTATTTGCAGCTTCGGGTTCAGGTGAATTTTATTTTTTGAATGCCAACCTGCGATCCAAAGGCATCAATGAATTCAAAAATAAATGGGGCAGCCGGCCGAATGTAGATAACTGGAGAAGGCAAAATATGGTTAACAGAACCCTTAACCGAACCAATAATCTGCCCGACCCGCAGGCAGCACTCGTAACCGCCACGGTTAATCAGGCTGATGATAAAGACATTACCCTCGAATCGTTGTATAAAAATATACCCCTAGATGATTTAAAAATGGGTCAATCAAATGGGGTTATTTTAAAATCCCTGCTAGAGAATGCCCTCACTTTTCAAAATCAACTGGAAGACTACCCCACCGCTATTGAAATTTATGAATCTATCCTCAAACGTTTCCCCGAAAGCAGTGAAGTAGAAGTTTCGCTTTTTAATTTGGCATATTGCTATAGAAAAATCGGTGACCCTGTTCGGGCAAATGCAATGGCTGCGAGATTAAAAGCCGGATATCCCGAGGGAAAACTAACCCAACAACTGAATCAGGCAGGCAAAGAAAAAGAGAAAGACCCCGCAACGCTTCGATATGAAAAAGTTTACCAGTTATTTATAGAAGGCTCTTTTGAAGAAGCGAAAGCCGAAAAAATAAAAGCCGATAAAGAACTGGGCAATTCCTATTGGAAGCCGCAACTATTGTACATTGAAGCTATCTACTATATCAAAAACAAACAAGATAGTATTGCCATCAACCGCCTGGAAAATATATCCCGCCTTTTTCCCCAATCAACCTTAGCAGAAAAATCGGCAACCATGGTTGATGTGCTCAAACGCAGAAATCAGATAGAAGCCTATTTAAGTAATTTATCCATCGAAAGAGGAGAAGAGGATCTAAGAAGAGGTGCCGATGTAGACGTTTCAGCAACCATACCCAGTATTACCAAATCTCTCCCATCTTTAAAAGCACCCAACGAACCCATAACTGCTAAAAGTTTACCAGTAAAACCCAATAATACCGAATTGGTTAAAACCGGAAAAGAATACACCCCAACGGTTCCCATCGCACCAGTTGCCCCCCTTATTAGAACCAAACCCCTTACCCATCTGGGAGGCAATGCCAACAGCCAGTTGAAAGGGAACAGCTACAGCATTAATCCCAACGACACCGCTTATCTGGTACTCATGCTAGATAAAGTAGACCCCATTTTTGTGAGCGAAAGCAAGAATGCCTTTACCCGTTTTAATCAACAATTGTCGCTCAACCGCCCAATAGCGATGTCTATTCGCAAAATCAATAATCAATTACAGTATTTGCTGTTCGGACCCTTTGAAAATTTTGATCAGGCCCTGCAATACATGGAAAAAGTGCGCCCCTCCACTGCCACCCGGATTTTGCCCTGGTTGGGGTCTAATAAATACAAGTTTAGTATGATCAGTCCTGCTAACCTGGCACTCCTGCAGGAAAGTCAGGATATAGAAGGCTATAACAGTTTCCTACATGAATTGTACCCCGAAAAATTTTAGCCAGCAAAAAGAACCATTGGCTATTTGGGAATAGCACCGCGGGATTAGCAAAAAATAAGGATATTTGAAAACAGGATGAAAAAGAATACCCCTACTATGACAAAGGCAGTAAAATATTTTTGGCGATTTTTTTTCGCTAGTATCGGATTATTTGTTTTACTGGTAATCATGATCAACCTTGGTTGGATGGGTGCCATGCCTCAGTTAGAAGATATTGAAAATCCCACCGCTTCATTGGCCAGTCAGGTTTTTGCGGATGACGGAACCCCCATAGGAAAATATTATATCGAAGACCGGATCATCACAGAATATAGAGACATCAGTCCTTTTGCCGTGCAAGCCCTGGTTGCCACTGAAGACAAAAGATTTTACGACCACAGTGGCATTGATCCCTTATCCGTAGGAAGAGCCTTGTTTTTTTTAGGAAGTGAAGGTGGGGGAAGTACCCTTACCATGCAAACAGCCAAAAACCTTTTTACGGAAAACTGGAGCACGAAAAATATCTTCTTACGCAGCATTCAAAAATTAAAGGAAGCCATTATTGCCATTAAACTGGAACGCAATTTTACCAAGGAAGAAATTATTACGCTCTATTTAAATACGGTAGCATTCGGAGACAATGTATTTGGCATCCGTAATGCCTCCAAAACCTTTTTTCAAAAAGAACCTGATCGCATCAGTATTGAGGAAGCCGCTGTTTTGATAGGCATGGTAAATGGACCCGGCATTTATAACCCCAGAACCAATCCCAAGCGGGCGATGGACCGGAGAAATCTGGTGATAAACCGGATGGTTACCAAAAATTTTCTAACTGCTCCCGAAGCAGTTATTCTTAAAAAACAGCCCATACAACTAAACTTTAAAAAGCTAGATGAAAACAACGGATTGGGACCTTACTTTAGAATGATTTTGGGGGAAGAAATGAAAAAATGGTGTAAGGAACACAAGAAAAATAATGGTGATAATTATGATTTATATCGGGATGGGTTAAAAATTTATACCACCATCAATCCCAGCATGCAAATTTACGCCGAGCAAGCCGTTGCCCGCCATATGAACTATCTGCAAAAATTATTGAACAATCAGGAGAATATTAAAACCGGCTCCGTTTGGAAGGGATATGAGCATGTGCTGGAATCGGCCATGAAGCAAAGTGAACGCTGGAAAAACATGAAAAAAGATGGGGTGGATGAGGAGGAAATTAAAAAGTCATTCCTCGAACCCGTGAATATGCACATTTTCGCTTGGAATACTGCCCGAGGAAAGGATACTTTGATGACGCCCTACGATTCTATTAAGTATCACCGGCAAATGCTGCAGGCAGGTTTTATTGTGATGAATCCGATGGATGGCCAGATTAAAGCTTGGGTTGGCGGCATCGACTATAAAACCTTTAAATACGATCATGCCAATATCAATACCAAGCGACAGGTAGGTTCTACTATGAAGCCGCTTTTGTATAGTTTGGCCATTGAAGAAGCGGGTTTTACCCCCAATACCACCGTTTACGATAACCAGCAGAGCTTTGGAAGTTATGGATTGGTTCCGGCTACTACCAAAACCTGCACTGGAGCAGCGATGCCAATGGCACTGGCGCTGGCAAAATCGAGAAACTGTGCCACTGCATATATATTAAAGCAAATAGACAATAATGGCAATAACGGAGCCAAACGATTGATTGATTTCTTGCGGAAATGCGATTTCAAATCTGAAATTCCTCCCTACCCTTCTATTGGTATTGGTGCGGTGGAACTATCCTTATTCGAAATGATGCAGGGATATAGCATTTTCCCGGGCAGAGGCTTTAGTGCCAAACCCATGTACATTACCCGCATAGAAGATAGAAATGGAAATGTGTTGGCCAATTTTGTTCCTACCCGTAAAGAGGTGATTAGTGATGTAACAGCCTACTCGGTAATAAAAATGATGCAGGGCGTGATGACGAATGGTACCGGTGCCGGTATTTGGAGTTATGATATGCCTGCCGGATTAGAAATTGCTGGTAAAACAGGAACCACCAACGACAATAGTGATGCCTGGTTTATGGGCTATACGCCTCAATTGCTTGCCGGTGGATGGGTAGGTGCTGATGACCGATTTATCCGCTTTAATAAAGAAAGTAAAACTGGTGAGGGAGGCAGAGCTGCCATGCCTATTTGGGCCTATTTTATGAATAAAACCGCCAACGATCCCACCTGCGGCATTGATACCAAGTTAACCTTTACCAAACCGGAAGAAATCAACACCGATTTTCAGATTGATTATTCTAATGGAAATGTACCCATACAAAGTGGCGAAAGTGAACTGAATACAACGGGTGCAGAAAACGGATATGAAGTTTCCAAAGCAACCGAAAATATTGGTGCAGAGTCGGATACCAGTTTATTAGGCAACAAGCCGAAAAATATACCCGCAAGTGGTAACCTGCCAAAAGCGGCAGACAATAAACCACCTGCAGCCCTGCCCACTCCACCCAAAACAACTCCCCCAGCCCCAAAGAAAACCGGAGGGAATTAACAATTTTTTGCCCAAGGCAACACAATGTTAAAGTATGGTATCTAATTATACAGAGGCAGCTGCTGAATATATTCAACTGTGTGTTCCGCAGCCCTTTATCCATATCCTATCAGCCGGAGATAGCTGGTTAACCAAAGGGTTGACTACCTATTTCCGGCTTATTTTATAGCTGACCCAGCCAGTTTACATTGATGGTTATCTGATGGAACATATTGCGCTGATACAATCCGGTAGCATATTGAATATGCATCTTTTTTAACAGCAGGGCTGTACCAAATGTAAATCCATTCAATCCCGCCACCTGATTAAACACATTCAGTTCAGCTCTTCTTCTAAAGGAATAGCCCGCCATCAATTCTAGTTTTTCATGCGGATACACTTGTACGCCCAAAGTGAGATGAGATAAAAATTTTTGCAAAGTTGAAACATCGGTATAATTGATTTCCCCTTCCGCAGCGCGAAAGCTGGTATCGTTGTACAAAGTATTGAAGCGATGTAATTGACGAGCAGTTAATGAAAACTGGAAGGGCGCATTTTCGAGTTTTTTCGAAATTCCTACCTGTAAATCGAAGGGTATTTCTTCTTTTGCAGCACCCGGTAAATAGGCAGATAATTGGGTTCCCATATTCTTTACCAGAACCGAAGCCTGCCATCCAGCAGCAGAATCCCGATACACAACGCCCACATCTACCGCAATCCCCGAACTGCGAAACATGCCGTAATTAGACTGTATGTATTTTAGGGTAATCCCTCCCGTAAATCGTTCTTTATATTGTTTACTTATCATCCCCTGCACTACATAGTCCATGGGCCGGAATTGACCGAGGATATTACCGGAGGCGTCTGTTTGGGCAAGGGTTCCGTAATTATAATAGTTAACCCCAATGCCGGTTATACATCCTATAGAGGGAATTTGGGAAGCGGCTACCAATGAATAATTGCTGATGCCGGCAACCCAGGAGTTGAATGTGCTGCTGATCTGACCATGATGCACCGAACGCAACAGGGCAGGATTTTGAAAGGCAAGGGAAACATCCTTATTTATACCGGAGATATTCAATCCTCCTAAAGCAGCTATTCGGGCACCCACCGCATTGTTCAGAAAGTTAAATGCTGCATTGCCCCCTAGGGTTTGTGAACTGCCCTGCAATACCAAGAGCCAGCCTACCATAAGGAGGAGCATTTTTCGCATCGGACAAATTATAGGTCAAATCTAACAAAGAATGACCAACTATACCGATTATACCAATGCCAGGTCGATTACCTGCTGCATGGTTTTTACATAATGAAAACTAAGTCCCTTAATAAATTCAGGATCTATTTCGCGGATATCCTTCTCATTTTGTGCGCAAAGAATAATCTCTTTTAATCCGGCCCTTTTGGCTGCCAGTATTTTTTCTTTGATACCTCCTACCGGCAATACTTGTCCGCGCAGGGTTATCTCGCCCGTCATGGCCAAAAAGGGTTTTACTTTTTTTCCGGTAAAAGCCGATACCAAAGATGTAAGCATGGTAATACCGGCACTAGGGCCATCCTTGGGTGTAGCGCCTTCTGGAACGTGCACGTGTACATTCTTTTTCTCAAATATTTTTGAATCGATACCAAATTTTTTCGCATGGGCCTGCACATAACTTAAGGCAGTGCTGGCACTTTCCTTCATTACATTACCCAGATTTCCGGTTAGCTTTAATTCTCCCTTTCCATCACTCAGCAGGGTTTCAATAAATAGGATATCTCCGCCCACATAGGTCCATGCCAAACCCACCGCCACACCTGCCATCAATGCGGTTTTATACATTTCGTTGTTGTACTTGGTAGGGCCCAGAATTTTTTCAACATCTGCCAGCGTTACGGTAGATTTTAATTTGTTTTTAGTAGCCAATTCCTTCGCCTGATAACGCATAATAGAAGCGAGTTGCCGATCGAGTTCACGCACCCCACTTTCGCGGGTATAATTTTCAATTACTTTTTCCAGCACGCCTGCACTCAATTGAAAGTTGGTATCCTTTAAACCATGCGCTTCTTTTTGTTTGGGCACCAAATGTTGTAAGGCAATTTGAATTTTTTCTTCTGTAGCATAGCCACTCAGGTCGATAATCTCTAACCGGTCGCGCAGGGCCGGCTGAATTTGCTGGATATTATTGGCAGTAGCAATAAACAATACTTTACTCAAATCATATTCCAGCTCGAGGTAATTATCGTAAAATGAATGGTTTTGCTCAGGATCCAGCACTTCTAATAAAGCAGACGAAGGATCGCCGCGAAAATCGTTGCCAATTTTATCAATCTCATCCAATATCATTACGGGATTGGATGATTTACATTTCCGGATATTCTGCACAATGCGGCCGGGCATGGCACCAATATAGGTTTTCCGGTGTCCGCGTATTTCACTTTCATCATGCAAGCCACCCAAACTCACCCGCACATATTTTCTACCTACTGCATGGGCAATGGAGCGACCTAAAGAGGTTTTACCAATTCCGGGAGGGCCTAAAAAACAAAGGATCGGACTCTTCATATCTCCTTTCAGTTTTAATACTGCCAGGTATTCGAGAATACGGGTTTTTATTTTGCTCATACCATAGTGATCATTATCGAGCACTTCGGCGGCATGGGTAAGATCGTAATTATCCAGGGTATATTCTTCCCAGGGGAGGTCGAGCATTAAATCGAGGTGATTATACACCACCGAATAATCGGGTGTGGTGGGATGCATGCGCTCGAGTTTGGCCATTCCATTTTTAAAGGCAACTTTAGCTGTTTCGGGCCATTTTTTATCTTCGGCCTTCTTCTTCATTTCTACCAACTCGCGATCGTTGGTATCTCCGCCTAGTTCGTCTTTGATACTTTTTAGTTGTTGCTGCAAAAAGTAGTCGCGCTGTTGTTTGTCAATTTCTGTGCGGGTTTTATTGGTAACCTTATCTTTTAGCTCGGCAAACTGCAATTCTTTTTGTAAAATTTTAATCAGGTGAACCGTACGTTCCTGCACCTGATCCATTTCTAGCAGGTGTTGTTTTTCTTGTAATTCACTGTTCAGGTTACTGCTAACGAAGTTTACCAAAAAAGTAGGGTTCTCGATATTCTTCAACACGATACCCGCCTCGGTAGGAATATTGGGAGAGAGTTGAATGATTTGGGTTGCCAGGTCTTTAATAGTGCTCACCTGCGCTTTAAACTCTTCTGACTCGGGAATCGGCTGGTCGGGTAAAATTTGGATAGCACCTTTAAAATAATCTACACCGGGAACCAATTCCCCTAAGGCAAAACGCTTTTTACCTTGAATAATAATAGTAGTGCCGCCATCCGGCATTTTAATCAGCTTAACAATTTTAGCAACGGTTCCGATGGCGCATAAATCTTCCGCTAACGGCTCTTCAATAGCGGCATCTTTTTGGGCAACTACGCCGATTAATTTTTCCCCTTTATAGGCATCATTAACTGCCTGAATGCTTTTATCTCTGCCTACTGTAATGGGCAGTACCACTCCGGGAAATAAAACGGTATTGCGCAGGGGTAAAATGGGTAGTACTTCGGGTACAACTAGACTATTATCTAACTCAAAATCCTCATCATTAAATGGGATAATGGGCATAAAATCTGATTCCTCCTCACGACTATTGAAAAAATTATGTTGAGACATAGAAAGTAATATTACGACAAAATGACACCCCCCGGTTTTTTTGTGGAAGTGGGAAGTATTTTATTGTTAATCAATATTAGTGCCATGCTATTCCAGCGGGTGTATGGGGTACAATCTGACATATTCCCCATGCCGAAAGCGGCAAAATGGGCGATGTTACCTGTAAAAAGGGCTGCTCTATTTTTTGCGGAAGAAAATCCGAACCGGCACGCCATTTAATGAAAAATGCTCCCGAAGTTTATTTTCTAGGTAGTTTTTATAGGGTGCTTTGATGTCGTCGGGATAATTAGTAAAGAAGGCAAAAGAGGGAACGGGCGTAGGCAATTGGGTTACATATTTCACTTTTACCACATTTCCCCGAACTACGGGTGCATGGTACGATTCTACGGCTTTCAGCATCACTTCATTCAGTTTTGCTGTGGGAATCTTTTGATTTCGGTGGGCATATACTTCCAGTCCTACCTCTATAGCTTTAAATATCCTTGTTTTCTCTTTAGCAGAAATAAAAATAATGGGCACATCGGTAAAGGGAGCCAATTTTTGTTTCAACGCTTTTTCATAGTCGCGGGGGGTATTGGTAGTTTTTTCCACCATATCCCATTTATTCACCAATACTACCACTCCTTTTCCTTTGCGTACTGCCAAACTAAAAATGGTAATATCCTGTGCGGTGATACCTTTTACCGCATCCAGCACAATAAAGCATACATCGGCCTCATCCATGGCACGGATAGCGCGAATGATGGAATAAAATTCCAGGTCGTCTTTCTCCTTGCTTTTTTTACGGATACCGGCTGTATCAATCAACATAAACTCTTTTTGAAAGAGGTTGTAATGGGTATGGATGCTATCACGGGTAGTTCCAGAGATATCACTCACGATACTTCTTTCGGCGCCAATCAGGGCATTTAACAAAGAAGATTTACCAACGTTTGGTTGACCAACGATGGCAAATTTTGGGATACTATCTTCTTGAATTTCTCGGTCGATTACTTCTGCAGGAATGGGAGCTGTAATGGCATCCAGTAATTCGCCAGTGCCGCTACCAGAAATACTGCTGATAAAAAAAGTATTTTCAAAACCCAGGGAATAAAATTCGGTGGCTTCTAATTCGCGTGTGCCATTATCTACTTTATTTACTACCACAAAAACGGGTTTACTACTTTTGCGCAGCATCTGTGCCATCGATTCGTCTAGGTCGGTTATACCCGTAGCCACATCCACCATAAAAATAAGGGCATCGGCTTCTTCAACGGCAATATTTACCTGGGTGCGGATTTCAGCTTCAAATAGTTCGGTACCATGGGGCACAAAACCACCGGTATCAATCAGATTAAATACTTTACCCGACCAGTCGGCCACTCCATACTGGCGATCTCGGGTAACTCCGCTGATATCATCCACAATAGCTCTTCGTTGTTCCAACAAACGGTTGAACAAAGTGCTTTTTCCCACATTGGGTCTTCCAACAATTGCAATAGTATAACTCATAATAAAACCATTAAATGATTCCGCTGATTAGCGGTATCCATATTCTTTTAGCTGCATATCATTATCACGCCATTTGGGGCGGACTTTGATAAACAATTCGAGGAATATTTTTTGACCGATAAATGCTTCTATATCTTTTCTAGCAAGCATGCCAATTTGTTTAATCATACATCCTTTATCGCCAATTAAAATAGCTTTCTGCGATTCCCTGTTAACGATAATATCGGCCTGTATTTTTATCAGGTCAGTTTTTTCTTTGTATTCATTAACCATTACGGCCGTGTGATAAGGAATTTCTTCTCCAAACAGTTCGTAAATTTTTTCGCGGATAAGTTCACTCACAAAAAAACGGGTAGGCAAATCACTGAGGTCGTCTTCACTGTAAAAAGGCATCCCTTCGGGGATGTATTTTAGTAAAACAGACAGCAGGGTATCGAGGTGATTTTTCTGCAGGGCAGATATTTTCACCAGTTCTTTGCAATAGGGTTTATCGGCAAAAAATGCTTCGGCTTCTTTTATTTTACCATTGGCTGCCACATCAATCTTGTTCAACACTACTACGGCGGGAACTTTCAGTTTCAATTCGACAAATATGGCATCCAGTTCGGCAAAATTATCGTTAGCATCTACCAGTAAAACGGCCAGGTCAGCATCTTCCAGGGCCGATTTAACGGCTTCCATCATGCGGTGGTGGAGTTTATACTGGGGGTTGATGATGCCGGGGGTATCGGATAAAACCAGTTGGTATTCGCCGGGTTTATTCAAAAATGCCTTGATTCGGTGGCGGGTAGTTTGCACCTTGTGCGACACAATAGCAAGCTTTTCGCCCATCAGCGCATTGAGGAGCGTGCTTTTACCGGCATTAGGTTTGCCAAAAATATTTACAAAGCCCGACTTCATATAGTAAAAAAAAGGCCCAAAGGGCCTTAGTTTGGTTGCGAGGGAAGGGATCGAACCTCCGACCTTCGGGTTATGAGCCCGACGAGCTACCGCTGCTCTACCTCGCGATGTTTGGACGGCAAAGGTACGGGAAATTTACTTCCTGACCAAAAGTCAACGGATTAAAATCCGTTGTTATGGTATTAGAAGAGGCTACGCCTCTTTGCTAGCGGCCGGCATTAGGCCGAGGGCAAAATTAAAAAAGTGGTTCTTTTGAAGGACCCGAAGGAACCCGAAATGTTATATGCTGCAGATTCTAGTGAAAACAAAAAGCAGCAAACCGACAAAGCAATGGCTAGGTAGTGGGTGCTTTTGTTCATAGTTGTAAATTACAAAATATTATTAACTATTTAAAAGGGATAAGAAAGATCCACTAATATGAAAGCACACAAACAAAAGTTCCACTTGAGGTAAAAGTGTGAATGGTATAAATACCAAATGTGGTTTTAGTTCCACCTGTTGTTGCTGTAGCATCTATTCCATCTGAACCATCCGTTTTATATCGTATGATTACAACACCAGAACCTCCTGCTCCACTTCCACCACCATTACCACCACCACCACCACCTCCACCTGTGTTAGCGGAAGCAGCACTACCAGTACCACCATTACCGCCAGCACCACCACCTGCAGTAGCTAAGCCACCACCAAAAGGAGTTGCATAGTCACCACCACCCCCTCCACCACCTCTTAGTGATGCTGTTCCAGTTATTGAAGAAGATACACCAGAACCACCATTACCTGCTATACCGGGATTAAGTGACCCTGACGCATTAGCACCCACAGAACCTGCACCACCTCCACCACCTCCACCATATCCAGACCCAATTCCTGCACCTCCTGCATAGCCTTGATTTGCTGTACCTGCTGCACCTCCTGCTGCACCAGCATTTCCTCCTCCTGAGCCACCTGTGTTTCCTATACCTGTATTTCCGCCACCTCCTCCACCTACTGCTGATATACCAAATGCTGATGATGCAATTCCATTACCGCCTACAGTAGTTGTAGAAGTTCCACTACCTGCCCCACCAGTTCCAACAACAATGGAATAAGCACCTGCAGTTAGCGTTGCAGGAGTTTCAGCTGAAGCTCCTCCACCCGATGATTCACCAGCAACAGAGCATCGATATCCTCCTGCACCTCCTCCTGCTCCTGCGTTAGCATTCCATGAACCACCACCACCACCACCACCAATAATTAGATATTCTACTTTAGCTATTACTATTTTCATCTTCCTTACCCCTCTTCCACCAATATTATTATTTCTTGTTGTAACCCCAGAACTGATATTGGTTCTGTCCGACAAATAATTTAAACTACCCCCACTGGAATAACTACCCCCCCGGATGCCGATATCACCAGCAGTTGGCCAAGAGGATACATCCGCATTTCCATTATTGGCCAGGGTTCCATCTCCCATAACGTTGGAGAAGCTACGGGCGTTACTATTGGAAACAGGTACCGTTTGCTCCCATAGATTTCCACTCAAATCCATTATGCCATAATAACCACTTCCCGCTTGAATACGCGTACTGCTTCCGGTTGCAAAAATCCCTCCCCGAACCGGACCGCTAAAGGCATTATTACTTACCAGATTGGCTCCGGATGTATTGGAAGCTTCATTTGCTTGGAAAATATTCAATAAAGATGCTAAAGAGGTTGCGGTGGCAGTACCCCAGGCATATTCATTTACTACCGGTGCTAAAGTTCCCCGGCAGGCTTTCTCGTATTCTAACTCAGTCATCGGGCGAAGAGCAGCCCAATCTAAATAGGCAGCTACATCATCCCAACTCAAATAATTACAGGCAACCCACTCGCCATCAGCTGCTTCATCAAAAATATTATTGTTCGATAAATCACAGCCATACACTGCGGGAGTACTATTGGCAATGCCGGCAGTTTTTATCTCAATACCATTTCTGTCAGTACCCGAACTAATCAGTGCCCCTGTTCCTGCGGCATTATTCGGTGCATTGGCTGTGCGAGTACCTTGCTGGGTATAAGTAAGTGTATTTAAAAAATCGCGGTATTGACCCTGCGTGATTTCATACTTCATGCACCAGAAAGCAGCGTAACCGGAGGGGTAACCGGCTCCGAGCGTTGCCGTGGTGGTTCCGGTTGATAAATCATTTCCTGCTCCCGCGCGGGTAGAAAGATTGGCAGCCGATGAAGCACTGTTATTTCCCTGAAATGTGGGAGTCGTGCTGGTAATTGTAAAAGTGGTAGCGGTGCTTGAACTACTCACATCATTGGCTTGGCGAAATTCACCGGTGTTTTGTCCACCACTGCCCACCTGAAAATCTCCTTGCGGCACCAATATCATTTC